>UPXT01000048.1 GCA_900538365.1 uncultured Acidaminococcus sp.
CTTTAATTGTAAAGGATTTGAGTGCATATGCCTATTTTTTTATTGAAAAAAGTAGACGCTGAGAGGACACGAATCTGGACGGTCACTTTAGCGCCCCAAAATAAATTATACAACCAAAAAAAACACAAAGAAAAGCGCTGCGAAGAAATGAGGGCATCTCATGACTCACAGCGCTTTATTTATCTTATAAGGCATCAGGATCGAGGTGAAACAGGTAATATTTCGCGTCATCAAGGCTTGTTACATCCGTCCAGCCAAAGATGCGGAGGTGATGGACAAGGGAAAAGGCCGCTTGAAAGCGTTTGGTGACAGCAAGGGCCTTTTCCAGGATGGTGCGGGATTCAGGCCCCGTAAAATAGCCTTTCATCGCTTCCCGGATGAGCTCATCATTTTTGGGCGCCCATTTTTCTCGAAAACAGCTGTGGATAAACAAAAAGAGATCGATGACTCGAGGATCGGCATCAATGAAACGCTTCTCATTTTCCCAATCAAGGAGGGTCACTCTATCTTTTTCCAGGTCGTAAGCAATGTCCCGCAGGGCCGGACGGCCGTGGTGGAGGCCAAATCCATGCAATTCGCCCAGAGCTTCTCCCGCCTTATAAAAAGCTTTCCTGCGCACATCCTGCCAGGGAGCTTCTTTAGCAACGCCTTGGAGGGTCTTGCCCACAGCCTTCATAACGAAGTAATCATCATGAAGAAGGACAATTTCCGGTGCCATCGGGCCATATTGATTGACCGTCATGATTTTATAGACTTCACACCAAAAAGCTGCGTCGACGCTTTGTTTGGCAAAGCGGTTGCGATGGTTGGAAAGACGCCGTTTGATAAAATAAGGCTCGTTTTCATACAAAAAGGGCATGACACGTCGGTCAGGCTGTTTATTGATGGCGTCCGCCACCGCTTTTTTAAAGGCTAACTGCATATAAACACGCTTTCTTAGGACAGGCTGCGGATGAGTTTCCTTGTTGGCAGGATCCTTGCTGCAGACATACTGAGCTCATCTACACCCATTTCGATGAAGGTCGGGATGAGTTCCGGATCGGCGGCAGATTCCCCGCAGATACCCACCCAGATGCCCGCGTCATGGCCGGCTCGGATGGTCTTATGGATAAGCCGCAGTACGGCAGGATGGCTGGCTTTTCCCAATTCTTCCAGCTGGGCGTTCTGACGGTCCACCGCCAAGGTGTACTGAACCAAGTCGTTCGTGCCGATGCTGAAGAAATCCACTTCCTGGGCCAGTTCATCACTGATGACAGCCGAAGCCGGAGTTTCAATCATGATACCGACTTCAAGATTGGGATCAAAGGGAATCCCTTCTTCGTGAAGTTTCACTTCGGCAAGGTGAAGGAGCTCTTTTGCCGCCCTTACCTCTTCGACAGAAGTGATCATGGGGAACATGACCGCGACATTTCCATAGTGGGAAGCTCGCAAGATCGCCCTCAGCTGGGTATAGAAGATTTCTGGACGGGCAAGGCAGATACGGATGGCACGAAATCCCAGGGCAGGATTTTCCTCTTCCGGGAGGTTGAAATACCCCACTCGTTTATCGGCCCCAATATCAAGGGTGCGGATGATGAGTTTTCGCTGTCCCAGCGCCTGGGCCCCTTCTTTATAGGCCTCAAAGAGATCTTCTTCCGTTGGATAGTCGTTTTTCCGGAGATAAAGGAACTCACTGCGGAAAAGGCCAATGCCTTCGGCATCATTTTCAAGGACACCGGGCAAATCTCCTTCTTGGCCGATATTGGCGTAAAGGGCAATGGTGCGGCCCGTCTTGGTTTCCGTTGGAAGGCCCTTTAAGGCATCGAGGTCTTCTTTGCCCTTTTGCTCGGCTTCCAGTTTTTTCTTCATGGACGCAAGGGTTTCCGGTTCGGGGTCTAGGTATACCGTACCCGTCGCACCGTCAAGGGCTGCAAGCTTGCCATTCCAGTCCTCCCCAATCATTTTATCCGTATGTACAATAGCCGGAATGCCCATGGTACGGGCCAGGATGGCGGTATGGGAGTTGGCGCTGCCGCCGCTTGTCACAAACCCCATGATGAAATCCTTATTGAGCTGCACCGTTTCACTGGGCGTCAGGTCATCGGCACAGATGATCACCGGATGGTCAATCTTGGCCGCCCAATCAGAATCGCGCTTCATGAGGGTGCGCAGGACCTGTCCCATGATATCACGGACGTCGGCAGCACGAGCTTTCATATATTCATCGTCCATGGATTCCAGCATGGCAGCAAACTGCTCTGCTGCCCGTTCCACCGCGCCTTCTGCCGTCAAATGCTTTTCTGTCATAAGCCCTTCGATCAGGTCCACAAGATCAGGGTCCTGGAGCATCATTTGATGGGTTTCAAAGATACCAGCTTCGTCTTCACCAATTTCCTGGCGGGCCTTATCGGCAAGTTCGCCCAATTGGGCAATCACTTTTTCCTGGGCCGCATGGAAGCGGCGCCGTTCCGCTTCGGGATTAAGGCTCGTAAGAAGGGTCACACGATCTTCATCGGATGCATCTGGTTTGGCCGCAATGGGAGCCACAGCCACACCGCTGGAAGCGGATTTTCCTTTGATGATAATCATAGGCGCCTCTTAGAGATGATCCTTGAGGAAGGATTCCAAGGTGCATGCGGCTTCCTTTTCGTCTTCCCCTTCAACCATGACGGTGATCGTCATACCGGCTTTGATGCCAAGGCCCATGACGGTAAAGATGCGTTTGAGGTCGCCCGTCTTCCCATTGCCTTCCACCTTGCAGGTCGACTTGAAACCAGCAGCGGTCTTGACCAAAAGTCCAGCAGGACGGGCATGGATACCCGCAGGGTCCGTAATTGTATAGGTAAATTTTTCCATGGTGATTCCTCCTCAGATTCCATAAGCAAAAAACACATATTTCTTTTATTTTATAGTGAATGGGATTGTATTGCAAGTGCTTCCCCTAGGGAGCAGCCACACAGATATCACAAGACAGTCCCTTTGGCAAAAAAGAAACAGCACCATGAAGGATGGGCTTCACAGTGCTGCACAAAGTCACTTAGGTTTCTTAGCGGTTCTTTTTGAAATATTCCAAGGCAACTTCCGGGAATAGAGCATAGCTTAAGACGTCTTCCACGCTGGCATTGGGATAACCTTTGGCGGCAAGGTCAGCGCGCATCTTATCCATTTGCGGCGCAATATCATCGGCCGGACGATGGGTAATAGGCTGTTCGCCGTTTTTAAGGACCAGTTTTTTCAGTTCTTCGCTGATCGGGCCCGGCGTTCTGCCGTATTTGCCGCGGACGATGTCGCGGACTTCTTTCGGAATCATCTTGTAGCGGCCAAGGACAACATTCATGGTAGCCATGGAGCCAACAATCTGGCTGCTCGGCGTAACAAGAGGAGGATACCCCAGGTCGGCACGGACTTTCGGCATTTCCTTCAGCAGGGCATCGTACTTATCGGCAACGCCCATTTCAGCAAGCTGTTTGCGCAGGTTGCTGAGCATGCCGCCTGGAATCTGGAAGCTGAGGACCTGCGGGTTGATATCGCTGCTGTTTGGCAGGTTGAAGGTCTTGATGAGGTCGGCTTTGACCTTCTTGAAGTGGTCAGCAATCGGATAGAGTTTATTGACGTCGATCTTCGGATCCCGTTCCTGACCGGTCAGGGTGTAAACCAAGGATTCCGTGCAGGTATGGCTCGTGCTTTCAGCAAAAGGAGACAGGGCCGTATCAACCATATCGGCACCGGCTTCAACAGCCTTGAGGATGGTCATGGAACCCATACCGCTCGTGCAGTGGGAATGAACATCGATAGGTACATGAATTTCCTTCTTGAGCGCCGTAACAAGGTTGTAGCAGGCGTACGGAGCAAGCAGACCGGACATATCTTTGATACAGATGGAATCAGCACCCATTTCTTCCAGTTCCTTGGCAAGCTTCACAAAGTCGCTGTCCTTGTGATACGGACTAATGGTATAAACAAGCGTTCCCTGTGCATGGGCACCGGCTTCCTTGATGGCCTTCATGGAGCATTCCAGGTTCCGCGTATCGTTAAAGGCATCAAAGACACGGACAATATCAATGCCGTTTGCCACGCTGCGTTTAATGAATTCGGTGACAACATCGTCCGCATAGTGGTTATAGCCCAGGAGGTTCTGACCGCGAAGCAGCATCTGCAGTTTGGTATTCTTCACATGGCTGCGGATGGTGCGCAGGCGTTCCCAGGGATCTTCATTCAGGAAGCGAAGGCAGGAGTCAAACGTAGCACCGCCCCATGCTTCGAGTGCGTAGAAGCCGCAGTCATCGAGGGCTTCCAGGACGGGAAGCATATCGCTCGTGCGCATTCTCGTTGCGCAGATGGACTGATGTCCATCTCTGAGGACAGTTTCCACGATCTTAACAGGATTCGGGTTATTCATGTTTTAGACCTCCTATATTCTTAACATTTCTGTTGTCTAACATGCTAACTGTTTCCATTATAACATAAGACTTTCTTTTCTGTGTAATAGAAGAATCCTTATCTAAGATATAAGTACCCTTTTTGTTTCTTTCCCGCGGAAAAATCGTTCCGCATAAAAAATATAAGATCCTTAGGAAAAGAGCCCAGCAGATAGCAAGTTTCAAACCTTACCCATTTTTTACGCGATAGACCATGAGCCCATTGCTCAGGGTGGATTTTTCCTGAGGCAATGGGCTCATGGCAAAGGCTGCAGCGGCGTGATTTCTGCGCTAATCAAAAACTAAAGGAGATGGGCTCTCAGTTCCTCACCGCTTTCCGGGCAGAGATAAGCCGGCGCGATATCAAGGGCCGTACGGCAGCCCGTACCGCCTTCACGGGCAATGCGATGGGCAGCCCGCGCATAGGCCACAAGAACGGATCCAGTAAATTCCGGGTTCGAATCAAGGGTCAGGGCCAGTTCAAAGATATGGTTATGCGCTCCGTCTTTACCGGTTTTTCCGGAACGGATGACAAAGCCGCCATGGGCAAGACCACTGTGATCCCGCTTCATTTCTTCTTCACTGATGAAGTGAACCGTCGTATCATAGTCGCTGAAGTAGTTCGGCATAGTCACGATAGCCTTTGTCACGGCCTCGGCATCGGCGCCTTCTTCAAGGACAGCAAAGACTTCACGCGTATGTTTTTCCCGCGTCGTAAGGTCCGGGTTCTTGCCGGCACGAACCGCGTCAAGAGCTGCTTTGACGGGAATGGTGTACTGCTTGGCGTCCTTGACACCGGGAATACGGCGAACCGCGTCACTGTGGCCCTGGCTGACGCCTTTGCCCCAGAAGGTATAGTCCTTCCCCACAGGAAGAACAGCATGACTATAGACGCGGGCAAGGGAAAATAGGCCCGGATCCCAGCCAACGGAAATGACCCCTACATGATTCGTTTCCTTACCAGCTGCATCAACGGCCGCAAAATGGTCAGGAATGCAGGCATGTGTATCAAAGCTATCCACCACGTTGAATTTCTTTACATATTCCGGCGTCTGCTTAGGCAGGTCCGTTGCACTGCCGCCGCAGATGATGAGGACATCGACCTTATCTTGGTAAGCGTCAATATCGTTTACGGAGATGACGGGAACGCCAGCCGTTTCGATGCTGACTTTTGCCGGATCGCGGCGGCTGAAGACCGCCACAAATTCCATATCCGGATTGTTTCTAAGGGCCAGTTCAACGCCGCGGCCCAAATTGCCGTAACCCATGATGGCAACTCTTGTTTTCATATCCTATATCCCTCCATATGAATCGTCTAGTTTAGTCAAGTAGAGTTCCACTATAACACAAAACAAAAGGATTTTCATTAGGAAATTGAAATTTTAGGGAAGTAAAAAGTACAATCGCCCCTTCCCCAGAACGTCCTGTATCAAAGGTTACACTAGAAGGGAGATCAGTGCGTTCTCACACAGTCTCAAACCTCCTGACTCAGCAATCAGACACCGATTGTGCAGATTGTCAAGGTAAAAAGATGGGGCCTTTGACGCCGCGTGTTCGGTGCACATGGAAGGTCACGAATCGATTGGCGATGCGCTTACCGCCTTGACAATGGCGGATTGACTCTGCGAGTCGAGGTCAGAGGAAAAACACGAACGCAGAACGTTCCAAGCGCCATAGTATTTTCTACGTTTCAAGAAGACCCGCCTTTTACAAAAACCGGATATAAGACAAAAACCCAAAACCGAACCTATATCTACGTTCGGTTTTGGGCCTACCTTATGGTTTTTTGCCTTACAATCTTCTGCGTTCCAATCTTTCTTCCAATTGCTTTTGCGAATTTGGCTCAGATGGGCCCAGCTAGGGCCCCACTTCTACTAACAAAATCCTCATTGTCACAGGTTTTATGCGTCCGTATTTTCCTCCACAAAACCTTTTTTAAGCAATGGCTTCCCGTTCTTCATCAAATCAGCCCGCTTCTTGGGCTGACTAAAAAATTACACAATACACTTTCTCTTCCCCATCCTTTCCGCCTGCTCACGCAGCCGGCGGATGCGTTCTTCTGTTGACGGATGGGTGGAAAAGAGGCTCTTTGCCTCTTTTGCTGCAAGGGGAGAAATGATGAACATATGGGCTGAGCTTTCTTGAGCCCCAGCCATAACGGTACGATGGGCGGCAAGGTCGATCTTTTCTAGGGCATCCGCCAGTTCATTAGGGTCACCGCACAGGGCCCCCCCTGCTTCATCAGCCATATATTCCCGGGTCCGGGAAATGGCAAATTGGATGATCATGGCCATGAGGGGTGTCAGAATGAGGATCAAAAGGGAAGCAATGGGATTTTGACGATCCCGGTCCCTTCCGCCGCCAAACCAGAAAGCAAACCGGGTCAAGGCCGAAATAGTGCCGGCCATGACGGCGGCAATGGTACCAACAAGGATATCACGATGAAGGATATGACTCATTTCATGCCCCAAGACGCCGGCTATTTCCGGCGCCGTGAGCGCATCCATAAGGCCCGTCGTTACGCAGACCGCAGCATGCTGGGGATTGCGGCCCGTTGCAAAGGCATTGGGCACACGACTGTTCATGACGTAGACCTTTGGCATGGGAAGGTTAGCCCGCGCCGCTAGTTTTTCAACAATGTCATATAACTCCGGTGCCTCATTTTTTGTTACAGGGACGCATCCATATTGATGAATGACCATGGTGTCACTGTACCAATACATGAAGAAATTCATAGCAAGGGAAATAAGCAGCATGAGGCTCATTCCCGATGAGCCCCCCAAATAGTCTCCTAAAAAAACCAAAAGGGCTGTCATAAGACCCATGAGGGCAGTCGTTCTCAGCATAAGATGACCTCCTTACTGTAGCAGGGATGCGGCAGGGACCAAGGTAATGCCCGATTGAAGGACAGCCCGATAAGACCGTTTCCAGGCTTCTGCCGTATTGGGTCTGGCATGACAGATGACGATGACACTGCCATAACGGTCTGCCAGCTTGACAGCCTGAGCAATTTTTTCCTCGATGGCGCCGATATCACTGCTGTTATCAAGAAAGAGCGAGTTATGCCCGGTCGGGATACCAAGGCTGCCCGCTTCTTTTTCCGCCACCGTGGCGGAGTTGGTCCTGCTGTCAATAAAGAATAGGCCATTTTCCCCAATGACGGAAAGGGCCGCGCGAATCGTCGGTCCATGGGCGGTTGCCTTGGAACCCTGATGGTTATTGACGCCGGCAATACCGGGCAGGCTGTTGATGGCTTCCTGCACAAAGGATGCAATCTGAGCTTTCGTCTGCCCCACCCCCACGAAGCGTGTTTCTGAGCTGCCGCCTGAAACAGGTTCCATGGGCAGATGGAGCATGGCCGTGTGGCCGCTATTTCGAATAATGGAAAGGGCAGATGCGCTATTGGGTTTAAAGGGAATGACTGCAAAGGTCATCTTAAGCGGCAGGCTCGTCAGTGTCCGTACCGGTCCCAGCTCGTAGCCGCAGTCGTCAATGACGATGGCAAGCCGCCCCTTATAGGCGCCCGGAGCAAGGCCCAAAGGATTTTTATCCGCCTCAGGCAGTTCTTTTTTCACAGCAGGCGGAACCGCCTTTTGCTCTTCTACAGGGTGAGCCCGAATTGGGTCCTGCTTCTCTTCTTTTTCGATTTTCTCAATCTTCTCTTTTTCGATTTCTTTTCGTTCTTTCTTGCGAACTTTCTCAATCTCTTCCCTGACGGTTTGGGGAAGGGCTTCCTTCACGGTCTCGCGGACGGTTTCAGGCAGCGCTTCTTCAACCACATCGGGCCAGGTCAGATCGGGATTAGCTTTTTTATGGGCTGCAAGAAACATTCCAAGGCCAATGACGGCAAAAAGGATCAAAAAGATCAAGCATCCGCCGTGCTTATTCTTGCGGCGCCGTGGCGAGCGGGCTGCCGATCGCCGTAAAGGTTTACGAGGCATTGCATTCTCCCTTATGCCCGGGGATGGCTTTTATCATAGATGGCCTTGAGGCGGTGATTGGTGAGGTGGGTATAAATCTGCGTCGTAGAGATATCGGAGTGACCTAACAGTTCCTGCACCGTTCTAAGGTCCGCCCCATTATCGAGCATATGGGTAGCAAAGGAATGACGCAGGATATGAGGCGTCAAGGATTTGGCAATATGGACCTTGAGTCCATAATTTTTAATGAGCTGCCAAAAGCGCTGCCGCGTCATGCCCGTTCCCCGAATGGTCAGGAAAAGATCATCACAGGGACGGTTTTCCTTGACAAAATGGGGACGGACCCTGCTGAGATACTCCTTTAAGTACTCAATGGCATAATGTCCCAGCGGAATAAGCCGTTCCTTTGAGCCCTTACCATAAGCAATCACATAATGGGACGCAAGATTGACGCTTCCTACCTTGAGGGCAAGCAATTCCGAGACACGCATACCCGTTGCATACATCACTTCAAGCATGGTTCGGTCCCGGTACCCTTCGGGTGTATCAAGATCAGGCGCTTCAAACAAGCGATTGACTTCATCCTCGCTCAAGACCTTGGGCAGGACCATGCCCCTTGTTTCCGATTCGACAACTTCGCAGGGATCCACCTCAATGGTACCCTCTGCCGACATAAAACGGAAGAAGGCCTTCAAAGCAGCCAGTTTCCGGGCAGAACTTGTCGCTGCATAATTTTGAGCCTTAAGTACGCTCATATACGCGAGAATATCATCACGGCTGATTTCCTTGATGGGCTTCTTGACCCAGACTGCAAAAAGGCGCAAATCACGGCCATAGGACTCACGCGTGTTGCGCGCAAGTCCCATTTCCACCGTTAGATAATCCATAAAAAGAGCAATCTCATCTTCTATTTTATTCCTTAGGGACACTCTGATCATTTCCTTTTTTAAGTACTAAGATCGATTCTGCCTCTACAGGGGCGATCGTCGAAATCGCATGTTTATAGATCAATTCCTGTCTTCCATCACAGTCAATGATGACCGTAAAGTTATCAAAGCCCCAAACCTTGCCGCGGACCTGAAACCCATTGAGCAAATAGATGACAATGGTCTTTTTCTCGGCGCGCACTTTGTTCAGGAAGCTGTCCTGGAGGTTGAGTGTCTTAGCGTTTGATGTTCCCATGAATGAATCCCTCTCTTATTTTTCTATAAATTGTCTTTCTCGAAGCACTTTCAGCATCTTATCCGCAATAGCTGGATAGCAGGGTGATGCGTCAAGCATCAACCAATGGATGTAAGGCATTTTCTTATACCAGGTAATCTGCCGTTTGGCAAAATTACGGGTTGCCTGCTTAATCTTGGCGACAGCCGTTTTTTTGTCCCATTCCCCTCGAAAATACTGGACACATTGACGATAGCCGATGCTCTTCATGGATTGAGAATCCAAAGGAATCCCTTGATCATAGAAAAAGCGGGCTTCATCAAAAAGACCCTCTTCCACCATCAAATCAACACGGCGATTGATTCGATCGTACAGGAGGGCACGCTCCATCGTAAGACCAAAGACCACCGCGTCAAAAGGACTTTCGCTGTCCTTTTCTTGGGATACGGGGTCTCCATCTTCCCATGCTTCGATGGCTCTAATTATACGCCGTCTATCATTAATCTTCAATCGCTTCGCCGTTTCTTCATCAAGTTTTTCCAATTTTTGATGAAGGGCCTCATTACCATAGCGATCGGCATATTCTGCAAGGTCCTGACGCCGCTTGGTTTGTTCCTCGCTGGTTGAAAAATGGTAGTTTTCCAGAAGGGCCTTGAGATAAAGTCCGGTTCCCCCTACAATGATGGGCAGATGGCCCCGCCCATGGATTTCCTGGATGAGGGCCGTCGCTTCCCTTTTGAAATCAAAGGCCGAATACTTTTCTTCCGGATTGCGCACATCGATGAGATGATGCACGGCAAGGGCCCGTTCCTGGGGTGTCGGTTTGGCCGTAGCAATGTCCATCCCGCGGAAAACAAGCATGGAATCACCGGAGATGATCTCCCCTTGGAGCTTTTGGGCAAGCAGAATTCCGCAGGCTGTCTTTCCCGTCGCTGTCGGTCCAAGGATGACAACGACTTTTTCTTTTGCTGTCATGGCGTCCTCCTTATGATTCCGTATTTGATGCGGCTGTAGCGGCCGCCTTGGATTTCCTGGGCGCCCAGTTCGCTGAGGAAATCGCGGCTTCGTTCCTTGATAACGACAAGCGGGGCCGCTTTGAGTGCCTTTTCAATGACGCTCCGCGTCAGCGGGC
This sequence comes from uncultured Acidaminococcus sp., assembly GCA_900538365.1. Classification (GTDB taxonomy): domain Bacteria; phylum Bacillota; class Negativicutes; order Acidaminococcales; family Acidaminococcaceae; genus Acidaminococcus. Next base: position 10,611 of record UPXT01000048.1, read on the forward strand.
GATGGTCGGCAGCCGGCCGCATGGGAACCATGTTAGAAGAACCCTCGACAGGATGCTCAAACATAGGGTCAAAATAGACTGCATCAAAAGAGTCAGGCGGAAGGGTTTCCAAGTAGGCGGCCGTATCCCCCAAAACAGGTTCAATGCGCCGAAGGGCCTTCACAAGATCCTCATCCCCCTCGTCATAGGAACGCAGACCGAGCCGCGTCATTTGATAGAGGATGGGAGACGCTTCAACCCCCACGACCGTTCCTTCAGGTCCTACGGCATAAGAAATGACCGCCGCATCTGAGGCAAGGCCCAAGGTTCCATCAAGGATCCGGCTGCCAGGCCGAAGGGCCAGGGCTTCCACTAGATGGTCCGTTTTTCCTTCCTTTAGGGCCCGCACGCGGAGCGTTGCCATGCTGGGATGATAAAAAAGGATGCCCTCTTCGGTTTCTACTTGGGGCCCTTTACGCGTTGCGACAAGAAGGCCAGCAAGGTTCCGCTCTATTCGAAGCGTTTCCAAGGAAACCCCTCGGGGTCGCTTCAGATACGGAAGAGCAAGCGTTTGCGCCCAGGATTTTGCCGTTTTGATGAGCTCCGTGCCGCCCTTGAGCCCTACTGTCACGGCAAAGCGCTCCTTCATCTCCCCCATCATGTCCGCTTAAAGAGCTTAAAGAGCTCTGGCGTCGTCACTTCGATCATACAGGGCCGTCCGTGGGGGCAGGTAAAGGGATGTTCCGTATTGAGAAGTTGCAAGATGACTTCCCTCATCTGGCGGATATTCAGCAGCTCACCTGCCCGGATGGCACTGTGACAGGCCGCATAATGAAGGACTTCTTCCCGCAGGTCACTGGTCTTGATGGAGCGGTTTTCCGCAAGAAGGGTCAGGATATCCTGGATAAAGGCTTCGGCCTCCCCGTCTTCCACATCGGCCGGCAGGGCAGAAATACGCAGGGAAGTTTCCCCGGCAGGTTCCGCGTCGACACCAAGTTTCAGGAATTCGTCGCGATATTCTGCTACAGCATCCACGTCCCCAGCACTTACGGAAAGGAAAAGCGGCATAAGAAGGGTTTGACTGGGAACCGGTTTCTGCTGCCGGATGAAACGATCATACATGATGCGTTCATGGGCTGCATGCTGATCGATGAGGTAAAGGCTCGTTTCTGACTGGGCAACGATGAAAGTACGGTTGACCTGTCCCAAGGGCCAGATTACGTCAATCCCACTGGGAGGCTGGATTTCCCCTCGCTCATTTACGGAGCCATCCATTTCCCCGCTCGTTCCTTCGCCCGTTATGGCATGAGGTTCGGTCGTGGGTGGCGCCGTGCGCTGCGCGCCAAAAATTTCATCCGTATAGGAGCGATCAGGCCGCGCAACCTGTGGCTCCGGCGTACGCCAAATCGGCTGGCCAAAGGCAGGATTCTGGGGAAGAAAGCTGCGGCCCTGAGCATGAGGGAAAATGCTTACTTCTTCAGCCAGGCTTTCCTCTTTTTGGGGAGACGGCTTTTTAAAGGTCACTTCGTCCTTTCCTTTTTCCGTTCCCTGCATGGGATGGGTCAGGGCATTTGTGAGTGCATGATAGACAGCCCGGTAAACTGCCTGCTCATCGCCAAACTTGATTTCACTTTTTTGGGGATGGACATTAATATCAATCGCATGGGTGTCCACGGTCAGTTTCAGCATGGCAAAAGGAAACCCTGACTTAGGAATCTGGGACTGGTAGGCGTGATCGATGGCACGGCTCACCATCCGGTTCACAATATACCGGTCATTGACAAAAAGGGTCTGCCACTGCCGAGTTCCCTTAAGAAGGGTGGGCCGGCTGATGAACCCCTTGACACGGATTCCATCCTGTTCGTGGTCTACGGGAAGAAGGGCCTCAACGACATTTTTTCCATAAAGCGCCCCAATGACGTCGAGTTCATCGCCGCTTCCCGGGGTATTAAGGACTTCCTTGTCGTTATTATGGAGCGTAAAATGGACATCCGGCCGTGAAAGGGCCATCTTGGAAAGGATATCGTTGATATAGCGGCCTTCCGTGCTGACCGTCCGCAAAAATTTGCGCCGTGCCGGAACGTTATAGAAAAGATCCTTTACGGTCACGGTTGTTCCCACATCGCCACCCATCACATCAACGCTCATATTTTCCCCGCCATCGATGGTGATGCTTGTTGCAAATTCCGCGCCTTCTTCCCGTGTGAGAAGGGTAAAATGACTGACAGAGGCAATGCTCGGCAGTGCTTCCCCGCGAAACCCCAACGTCTTCAAGGTGAGCAGGTCCTCAGCCCTTACGATCTTGCTTGTTGCGTGGCGCAGTACGGCAAGACGGGCATTTTCCTCGTCCATACCGGATCCATTGTCCTTGACGCGGATATATTCCGTTCCCCCTTCATAAATCGTGACATCCACATGGGTGGCACCGGCATCAAGGGCGTTTTCCACCAATTCCTTGACAACGGACATTGGTTTTTCAACGACCTCACCAGCAGCAATCTGGTTGGATGTATTTTGGTCCAGGAGCTGGACTTTTGCTTTCACGAAAGTTTTCCTCCTTCCCGTTTGGCTTCTTCCGCCAGTTGATAGAGGGTATTCATGGCCTCAAGGGGGGTCATGGTCATGACATCAAGCCCCATGAGGGTATCCCTGATGGTATCACCAAAAAGGCTTCCCTGTGCCTCATCCTGCTCCGTCTGCTTGGGGATCTCCACATGATGCGTGCCCTTATGGGAAAGCGGTGCCTCGGCGGCATATTCTTCCAGGAGCTCGTCTGCCCGATCCAGGACCTTTTTGGGCAGGCCTGCAAGTTTGGCAACATGGATTCCATAGCTGCGGTCCGTCCCACCAGGCACGATGCGCCGCAAAAAGACTACATCATTGCCCTTTTCCTTCACGGCAATGGAATAGTTCTTGATGCCATCAAAAAGATCTTCCAGTTCGATCAGTTCATGATAATGGGTTGCAAAAAGGGTCTTGGCCTTGATTTTTTCGTTGATATATTCCACCACGGCACGGGCAATGCTCATCCCGTCATAGGTACTGGTTCCGCGCCCGACTTCATCAAGGATGATGAGGCTGCGGCTCGTGGCATTTTTGAGGATATTTGCCACTTCATTCATTTCCACCATGAAGGTGCTTTGCCCCGTGGCAAGGTCATCGCTGGCACCGACACGGGTGAAGATGCGGTCCACAGGAGTGATGACAGCTTCCCGGCAGGGCAGAAAGCTGCCCATTTGGGTCATAAGGACAAGCAGGGCCACCTGACGCATATAGGTTGATTTTCCGGCCATATTGGGCCCGGTCAGGATGATGAGCCGTTCATCCTGACCATTTAACTGTACATCGTTGGGGACAAAAAGCTCACGTTCGAGGAGTTTTTCCACGACAGGATGGCGTCCATCCTTAATGATGATTTCGCCATTGTCGCTGAGGCGGGGGCAAACATAATTGCCTTTAAAGGCGGCCATGGCAAGAGAATAGATGGCATCAAGCTCACCAATGGCGCGGGCCGTATCTTGGATCGTTACAAGCTCATCACGGACACAGTTACGGATCTCATTAAAGAGATAATATTCAAGCTGTTGGATCTTTTCCTTGGCACTGAGGATCTTATTTTCAAAGGTCTTCAGTTCCGGAACGATATAGCGTTCCCCATTGACCAAGGTCTGCTTGCGGATAAAACTGTCCGGCACTTGGGAAACCTGACCTTTGGACACTTCAATATAATAGCCAAAGACTTTGTTGAAGCCGACCTTTAGGTTCTTGATTCCCGTTTCTTCCTTGATGCGCAGCTCAAAGTCCTGCATCCAGGCATTGTTGTTTTCCGCAATATCATGGAGCTCATCCAGTTCGGCATTGTATCCCTTGCGGATCATCCCGCCTTCCCTGACCGTAAAGGGAGGGTCATCGACAATGCCGCGGCGCAGTTCATCAAGGACGGCATCATGGCTGTCGATGCGGGAGGAAAGTTTTGCCAAAAGCCCTTTCCTATAGGGGGCAAGAAGGCGCTTCAGGTCCGGCACAGCCAGAAGGGCGGTGCGCAGGGAGGCCATATCCCGGGCATTGGCAGACCCCACTTCGATGCGGGAAAGGATGCGCTCAAGGTCCGTAATCTTTTTAAGGGCCTCACCGAGCTCCGTCCGCAGCCGCGAATCACCTACAAGGGTGCCGACAGCCTGCTGCCGACTTGTAATGCGGGCTGCGTCATAAAGGGGGGATTCAATCCACTGCCGCATGAGGCGGGCCCCCATGGCGGTCGCGGTGTAATCAAGGATATCAAGGAGGGTGCCTTTTTTCGTACCGTCCTTCATATTCCGGACCAGTTCCAAGTTGCGGATGGCCGTTGCGTCAAGAACCATGGTCCGGTCCGTCGTAATTTCCGTGAGGCGGTTCAGCTGTGCCAGATCGCTTTTCACATTGACATGGATATATTGAAGCATGAGTTCAATCGTATCCCGTACAAGCGGTTCAGCGTAGGCTTTCCCTTCCGTTCCAAAATGACGGGCAAAATCATCGATTTCCTCATCTTTTTGGAAGCGATTGACCATGCATTGAGGCAGTTTCTGGGAAAGTTCCTGCGTGAATCGTTCCGGCAGCTGTTCATCCGGCGCAAGGACGAGCTCCGCCGGCTGCATGCGGTAAATCTGGTCCATCAGAAGATCTTCCCAATAAGGGCCGGATGCTTCGTACCAACTGGCCTCCCCTGTGGATACATCGGCAAGACCAAGGACGGCCCGTCCATCACCTATAGAAACAGCCGCCAGGTACTGATTGTGCTCGTCATCAAGGACGGCATCGGAAAGGACCGTTCCCGGCGTCAAGATCTTTGTGACTTCCCGCTTGACAATCCCGACTGCTTTCTTGGGATCTTCCATCTGGTCGCAAATGGCAATGCGATAGCCCTTCTTGATGAGTTTGGCCAAGTAGCCGTCAACTGAATGAAAAGGTACACCGCACATGGGGATGGGATGTTTTGTATTGCCTGCGCGCTGGGTCAGCGTCAGATTGAGTTCCCGAGAAGCGGTGATGGCATCTCCAAAAAAGAGTTCATAAAAATCACCGAGACGATAGAAAAGAAGCTTATCCTCATGCTGCTTCTTGATTTCCATATACTGCTGCACCATGGGGGTATACCCTTCACCAGTCTGCGTCATCGTTATGCCTCTTCCTTTCCTCTAATGAGCCACGTCTGGGCCCTTTCCATCTTTACGTTGACAAGGTCACCCGGTGCATGGTCCCTTATCTTTGGCCACAGGACCAGATCATTTCCGTCCGTTCTGCCGCTCAGCATGGCAGGATTGCTCTTGCTGGGCCCTTCAACCATAACAGCAAGGGTCTTTCCCACCAGGCGTTTGTTGCGTTCGAGGCAGATCTCGTTCTGCAGCGCCATGAGACGATCCAGCCGTTCGTGTTTCACCTCATCCGGGACCTGCGCCTCAAAGCTTGCTGCCGGCGTCCCTTTGCGCGGAGAATAGATAAAGGTAAAAGCATCATCATATTCAACGGTACGAAGAAGGTCCAAGGTGTCCTCAAAATCTTTTTCCGTCTCGCCCGGAAATCCTACAATGAGGTCGGTCGTAATGACAGCATCAGGCACAAAGCGGCGGATGGTTTCAACAAGCTTCAAGTAGCGTTCCCGGTCATAGCCGCGGTTCATGGCTTTCATGATGCGGCTGCTGCCAGACTGGACAGGAATATGGAAATTCTTGCAAATATGCTGACTTTCAGCAATCGTCCTCACAACGGCCTCGCTCATGTCGCGGGGATGGCTCGTCATGTAGCGGATCCGCTCCACACCGGGGATGGCATCGACAAGCTTCAGAAGCTTGCTGAAGCCTTCCTCTTCGCCCCGATCCTTGCCATACGAATTGACGTTCTGCCCCAAAAGGGTGAACTCCTTATAACCCAAGGCCACGGCCTTTTCGATTTCATGGCAGATGGCCTCGGCACCGCGGCTTCGTTCCCGGCCCCGCACATAGGGCACAATGCAGTAGGTGCAGAAATTATTGCAGCCATACATGATGGGAACCCAAGCGGCAAAGCTGCTCTTGCGCACAAAGGATCCCTCAAATTCCCGAGGCATGATGGCAAGGTCATCATAGACGCTTTCGGCGCTGCCATGGCCGGCAAGATGATTTTGCAGGATGGAACTGAAATTGTTCACATGGGCCGTCCCCAAGACAAGGTCCACTTGAGGATACTTTTTTTGAAGGTCCTTGCCCCACTCCTGGGCCATGCAGCCTACTACACACAGGACCATGTCCGGATTTTCACGCTTCAGGCGCTTCATTTCTCCGACCTTCCCCAGAATCTTCTTTTCCGCGTTTTCACGAACGCAGCATGTATTGATGACAACGACATCAGCATGTTCATAGTCCTCACTGGCTTTGTAGCCCAAATCAAGGAGCTGACCAGCATAGTGTTCGCTGTCGCTTTCATTCATCTGGCATCCATAATTGATGATGGCGTAAGTCTTATTCATATCATTCTCCTTTGTCAGTCTAACAATATATTATACTGTAAAATTGAAGAATTTTGTAGGGACCTTTGAGGGATCGTATGTGTCAACATTTTCTCGGGAGACCCCTATAAGATTGTGTTGCAGCTTAAT
>UPXT01000049.1 GCA_900538365.1 uncultured Acidaminococcus sp.
CGGTCCATCCTACGATAGGCCATGAGGTCATTGTTTCCTCAAAATCTTTTTCAAGCAATGACCTCACGTCCTTCATCAAATCAGCCCGATTTTTGGGCTGACTCAAAAGGGAATCACCTTCTATATCAAACCCGACTTAATCTCTTCTGCTTCCCCATCTCCCTCACAAACAGTGCCCCAATCAGCACATCGGCAGCAAACCAGCTCAAAGGATAGCACCACATGATATTCTGAAAAGTCGGATCCGCCTCATAAACCGTTGCAAGCCACAGCATCCGGGTGCCGACGATGCTGACCAGCATACCAAGAGCCGGTGCAAGGGAGTTTCCGAAGCCCCGCATGGACGCGGCAAGGCTTTCATAGATAGACGAGAGAAAATAAAAACCGATGATGATATGGACACGCATCATGCCAAGTTCCATGGCATCAGGTTTTAGGCCAAAGACCTCCAAAAAGGGCCGCGCAGCCAAAAAGACAAGCACCGTCAAAAAGCAGGTAAAGCCAAAGTTCAGCGTCAGGCCTTTTTTCACTACATTCAAACACCGCTTGATATTGCCCGCCCCAAAGTTCTGACTGGTAAAAGTCGTCACAGCCTGCCCAAAAGCATTGATAAAAGGATAGGTATTGATTTCAAGGACATAGGCCGCCGCCGAAGCAGCCATGGCAAGAGGCCCTTCGCTGTTGATTGCCGACTGGATAACAAGGTTCGAGAAATTAAAGACCATCCCCTGGATCCCAGCCGGCACACCAATGCGGAGGATTTCCTTGATATCCTCCATGCGGACGCGGATGGCACCGGGATAAAAATGGAGCACCCCATGTTCATAGCGCAAAAGACGCAGGAGCAGACCCGAACTGATATAGTTTGCGATGGCGGTCACGGTTACAACGCCGGCAAGGCCAAACCCCAAAAAGACAGCCAGCAAATTGCCGGCAATATTGACGAGACTTGCCGTTACAAGGGAAAGGAGCGGTGTCCTAACATTGCCATGACTGCGGTAAATAGCCGATAAAAAGTCATAGAGCGTCATCCCTGGCATTCCCAATAGATAGACGCGCAAATATAATTCCGAAGCCTCCCGCACCTCAAGAGGCACCCCCATCCATCCCATGAGGGGTCCCGCAAAGATTTCGCCCACAACAAGGATAAAAAGCCCGGTGAGGCCGGCCATAAGGACCGTTGTATGGACGGCTTCAGAAGCTTCCTTCAGCCGTCCCCCGCCAAGTTTTCGCGCAATCAGCACATTGGCGCCTAGGGAAATTCCCAGGAAAAGATTGACGAGGACCCCAATGACAGGCGCATTGTTGCCCACTGCGGCAAGGGCCTCCGTCCCAACAAAACGGCCCAAGACCATAATATCTGCTGTATTGAACATCTGCTGCAGGATGCCAATCATTGCGACAGGGATTGCGAATTGAAAAATAGGCCCCACAAGCGTCCCTTCCAGCATATTGATTTGCGATCGGCTCATCTAAACCACCCACATTCTCAAAAATTCCTAGTGTGCCTATCTATTATATACCTAAGGGAAATCGGTGCAACTACGATTTTATGGATAACTGACATAAAAAAAGAACGAACAACCGCCCTCCCCCAACTGGAGAGGACGGTTGTTCTTATTCAGTCATCGATGACAGCAACACATTCCACTTCAACGAGACCACCCAGCGGAAGCTTCCCGATTTCCACGCAGGAGCGGGCCGGGAATCCATCCGTAAAGTAGGATTTATAGATTTCATTGACCTTCCCAAAATCATTCATATCCTGAAGGAAAATCGTCGTTTTCACAATATTCCCGTAGGAAGCACCCGCTTCCTTTAGGATTGCACCAAGATTCTTCATGGACGCATGGGCCTGGGCTTCCAGCGTATCTGGCAGTTTCCCAAGCGCTACATCAATACCAAGCTGGCCCGATACATAAACCGTATTGCCGGCCTTGATGCCTTGGACGTAAGGCCCTACAGCAGAAGGGGCATTTTTCGTAGAGATAATTTGCTTTTTCATTATTTTACAACCTCTTTTCCCTTTTTTCTGAGAACGGTACCATTTCTCCTACCTGTATATTTTCCACCAGCAACTTCAAATACACCATTTACCATGACGTATTCAATTCCCTCCGGGTATTGAGTCGGGTCTGTAAATGTACCCTTATCAATGACCGTATCAGGGTTGAAGACAGTAATATCGGCATAGGCTCCTTCCTTAATTTGGCCACGATCTTTGATATTGAAGGTAGCTGCTGGTTTACCTGTCATCTTATACACAGCTTGTTCAAGGGTCAGAGCCTTATCTTCACGAACATATTTACCAAGAACTCTCGGGAAAGCACCATAAACACGAGGATGCGGTTTTCCGCCCAAAAGTCCATCCGTGCAGACGTTCATTTCCGGCCGTTTCATGAAGAGTTTCACATGATCTTCAGTACCATAAAAGTCAACCATACCAACAGCATTTTCTTCATCACGGAGAAGATCAAAAGTTGCATCATAGGGATCTTTCCCTCTTAGCTTACCTAATTCAGTCAGTGACAAACCAACAGCATCCTTATTCTTATCCGTCTTGACACTTGTTACATAGATCTGATCGAGGCCAGCAAAATCAACAAAGTTATCCCACCCAGGAATACCGTGTTCGATATCATAAACCATTTTTTTGCGAAGTTCCGGATCGTTGAGGCGTTCAATGACCTTATTGGTCCCGCCATCATGAACCCAAGGCGGCAAGATAACACCAAGCATCGTACTGCCTGCTACATACGGATATTGGTCAAAGGAGACGTCGATGCCTTCTTTTTCAGCTTCCTCAAGAAGCTGAATCATCCCATCAATTTTATCCCAATTCTTACGGCCGCAGACTTTAAAGTGTGAATAATGGATCTTGACGCCAGACTCTTTACCAATTTGGATAACCTCTTTCATCGAATCAAGAATAGTGTCTGCTTCGCTGCGCTGATGAATGACAAAGCGGCCATCATATTCAGCAACAACCTTGCACATTTCAACAACTTCCTTGGTTTGACCATAAGCACAGGGCATATAGATAAGTCCTGTGGAAAGACCGATAGCACCATTTTCCATTTCTCGACGGACGATGTCCTTCATCTTCTGCAGTTCCTCATCCGTAGGTTGGCGGTTATCAAGGCCCATGGCTTCCATACGGACATTGCCATGAGGAACGAGGTAGCATTCGTTAGGCCCCGGTTTTACATCATCGATCATCTTGAGATACCCTGCCGTATCACGATAATGATAATTTACCTGATCGGAGTCACCATCAAGGCCAGCCAGGTTCTTTCTCCAAGGGCTAATATATTCTTCCGGCAGTGGAGCCATGGAGATCCCATCCTGCCCCAAGATTTCCGTCGTGATTCCCTGCATGACCTTAGGACGAACTTCAGGATCAACAAGAATCTGGAGATCGCTGTGGCTGTGTGTATCAATGAATCCAGGGGCAACAACAAGGCCAGTTACGTCAATGACTTCAGCGCCGTCTGCCGCATCAATCTTACCGATTTTAACAATTTTATCGCCATCAATCAGGACATCCGCTTGATAACGGTTGGAACCCGAGCCATCGACAACGACACCATTTTTCAACAAAGTCTTCATTTTATTTCCTCCTTCTATTCTAATTAGGTTATTCTTTATCCAGTTCGATTGGAGCCGCTGCTTCTACACCACGGCTAATTTGATACTTAGAAACAATGAAGAGCACTGCAAATGCCACAATGCCGCCAGGAACCATAGCACTAAGTCCAAAGGGAGATTTAAGAGCATAGGTCCAATAAGCAGCAACAGCCGTACCGCTTAAGATAGACAGGAAACCGGCATCTTTCGTTACATTCTTGCAGAATAATCCCCCAATAAAGGCTGCAAACGGACCCGCACTTCTCAGGGCAAAGGCACTCATCATAACAGAGATGATGTTCGAGGCAGTAAGAGCTACACCAAGGCCAACAAGCCCAACAATGGTCATAACAATGCGGGAAACCATGATTTCCTTCTCATCATCATGAACACCGCCACGGATATAAGGACGATATACGTCATTTGTGAACATTGTTGCCGTACCAATCATGTTACCGGAAGCAGAGCTCATTGTAGCTGCGACAACAGCAGCGAGGATAATGCCAGCAATGATAGACGGTGCAAACTGCATCGTTGCATCAGCCAATGCATTTTTCTGTTGACTTACAGCATATCCATCAATACAAGTGTAGGCCATAAGACCAATCATGGCGGGAACGATTGCATAAATTGCGGAAAGAATGCCGGTAAGAACAGAACCAATCTTTGCGGATTTGCCATCTTTAGCAGAGCAGAATGTCTGGACAATTTCTTGCCCCGTAGGGAAAGTCATGCAATACATAACAATGTAGCCAATAACCGTTGGAACACCAATTTTCGTCATGCTGAGCATATTCATGTCAGCACCTGTTGACGTCTTCATAGCTGCAGCTTTAGCGAACAGTGCCGAGAAACCGCCTACAGCAGGATTTTCTGCCATAATAAACATGGCGACCGCCATACCAATAGTAATGAATAGAACATGCATCATATTTGCCGCAGCAACAGAGGCAAAACCGCCAACCATGGTATAAAGGATAACAACAGCGGTTGTAATGACAGCGGCTGTTTGGAAACTGATTCCCGTTACGACATTAATAATAGATGCTGTTGCAATGATCTGAGCCCCAGTTGCCATGAAAAGTGCTGCAATCGATGTAAATGCCGTTACCATATGAGACGGTTTTCCGTAACGTTTCCCAATGATTTGAGGAACGGTGGAAGCGGCCGCCCGTCTAAAATAAGGAGCAATAAAAGATACTAGGATGAAACCGATACCTCCAGCAATAACATACCAGCTTGCAGAAAGACCGTATTGGAAAACGTTAGTTGCGATACCTGTGGTACTGGCCCCGCCTGTATTGGCAGCAAAAAGCGTACCTGCCAAAGTTAATGGACCAAGAGATTTTCCGGCCATCAAAAAATCTTCATTGCTCTGAGAAGCTTTTTTCTTAGCTTTCATCTTGGATACAATTAATCCAATTGCAATTGTAGCAATCATGTACAGAAAAATAATAATTAAAGCTGTAATTTGCTTTTGACTCATATTATTCATCTCCTCATCGCCACTTTTATACGATTATTCTCTTTTATCAGATTATTCATCGAATAAAAGAAGGGGATTTGCTGTCTAAGTCCAGTGGAAAACCTAGACAGCACCCGTTCTTTATTTTGCTTATTTCATCAAAGCCTTCAGAACGCCATAATAGCAATCCGTTACTTTGGCCAAGCTGTCCACTTCAACATATTCACTGACTGTATGGGCCAAATTTTCACGGGAAGGGCCAAGACCAAAGGTCTGAATGCCAGCTTCCCCAGCATAATGGCTGCCATTAGTGCAGAAATTGTATTGAGTGATTTCAGGATTATAACCGCGTTCATTCAGTTCTTTTTTGACTGCTTGAACAAATTCAGCATCCTTGTCAAAGAGCCAGCCAGGGAAGAAACGTTCACCTTCGATAGTTTCTCCGGTGTAGCATTTTTCCTTACCTACAGCATAGGAGACTTTCACCTTAAGTTCCGGATCTTCTGCCATCAGTTTATCCATAAGGGCAACAATCGGAGCCAATACACTTTCTTTGGTTTCGCCGACAAGCAAACGACGGTCATAGGTTGCGCGGCAATATTCAGGAACAACAGAGGCGCCAGGATAAGGAGCCGATTTTACGTCAACCAATTCCAAGATGCCCTTCCCAAGAATAGGATGTTCTGGTGGAACGATTGTGCGAATGGCTTCAATAACACGAGCCATTTTATATACAGCATTGATTCCTTTTTCAGGATTGGCACTGTGGCAGGGTTTGCCGAATGTTTCCACAACGATTTCGGCACGTCCCCGCTGACCTACTTTCAGGTTGCACTGAGAAGCTTCACCGATAACAACAATATCAGGTTTTACATAAGCGCTGATAGAGCGGGAACCAACGCCTTCAAAACATTCTTCATGAACAACACCATCAACATAGATTTCGCCAGCAAAGTCTTTATTCGTATCTTTTGCAAAAGCAATAGCTGCCGTCGTGTAAGCTGCAATGGCACCTTTCATGTCTGTCGTACCACGACCATAAATCTTGCCATCATGAATTTCAGCCGCAAAAGGAGGATAGATCCATTCCTTTTCATTCGTTACAGGAACCGTATCCATATGTCCATCAAAAAGGATTTTCTTACCTGGACGTTTTCCTTTGATGCATCCAATAATGTTGCCGAACTTGTCGATGTGAACAGAATCGAACCCATTGGCCTTATACGTTTCTTCGAGTACTTTGGCAACGCCATCTTCATGACCGGAATAGCTCTGCTGTTGAACAAGTTTTTGACACAATGCAATAGCTTGATCTTTGACTTCTTGGTTAATCATTTGAATTTGCCTCCTCATTTTTACCTGTTTAGTTGATTTTTATTTTGCGTACAGCCCATCCCAAACGATGCGGCGATAATTTTCTTTATCCGTATCCCCTTCCGTACTGAAGAAGAGGATTTTAGAGTTTTCGTCAAGTTTCAGTGCTTCCTTCAGCCCCTTAAGCTCAGGATTGCGCAGGATTTCGCTGACGGCCCCAAAGGCAGCAGCACCGCTCTCTCCAGAAACAATCTTCTGATCCTTTCCCATTGGATTCCCTAAGATTCGCATGCCTTGTGCAGCTGCGTAATCCGGACAGGAAATGAAGAAGTCTGCATAATCCGACAGGACCTGCCAGCCAATGCTGCAGGGTTCACCGCAGGCAAGACCAGCCATGATGGTCCGCATATGACCTGTTACAGGGTGAAGTTTGCCGTCGTCGGCTTTTGCCGTTCGGAAAAGGCAGTCGGCCTGATCCGGTTCCACAATGCCGATGATGGGCTTTTCATCTCCATATAGGGAGGAGAATAGCCCCGTAATCGCACCCGCAAGGGACCCGACCCCAGCCTGCAGGAAGATATGAGTGGGCTTTTCCGGCAGCTGTTCATAGGCCTCAAGACCCATGGTACCGTATCCCTGCATGATCCAACGAGGAATATCCTCATAGCCTTCCCATGCCGTATCCTGGACCATGACCCAACCATTTTCCTCGGCATTGCGATTAGCAAGACGAACAGCATCATCATAGTTAAGATCCGTAATGGATGCCTCAGCTCCTTCAGCACGAATATTCATAAGTCGTTCTTCAGCTGAACCTTCCGGCATGTAGACCACGGAATGCTGACGCAGCTGGTTTGCCGTCCAAGCAACGCCGCGGCCATGATTGCCATCGGTTGCCGTGACAAAGGTAATATCTCCGAGAGCCTTGCGCGTTTCTTCGTTTGTCAGTTTCTCATAGGTAGCCTCCTTCATATCGATGCCTAGCTTATCGGCAAGATAGTGCCCCATAGCATAGCTCCCACCCAGGACCTTGAAGGCATTGAGGCCGAAACGATAGGACTCGTCTTTTACATAGATAGAAGAAACACCAAGGGCCTTTGCCGTTTCATTGAGACAGGCGAGGGGTGTCTCCTTGTAGACAGGGAAACTGCGATGATAGGCACGCACCTTTTCCTCAACAGAACGGCTTAAAAAGTCCAGACTGCACTTCTTGTCTGCGTGAGTCTTATGAACCATTTGAAAGTCTTTTGTCATGACGCTAACTCCTCTCAAAAATTCTTTTCACTTTATATATAGCAACTATCGTGCCAAAAATAAAAAATTGAAATAAAAGAGCCCAAAACCGCATGAAAGCATGCGGTCTGGATTATTGGCAAAATAGGAAGACCGGGGAACGAAAACAAAAATCTCAAAATGAGAATATACGGCTTCTCATTTTGAGATTTTTCTCATTTTGAGATTGTAAAAAGAAGGATGAAACCATGAGGCAAGGCGCCAAACTCCCCTACGGAAGGACACTGAATTGATTTTTCAATAATACAGTCCAGCGACCGAATCGCTTCGGCGGTGTCTTGCGATTAGCGGTCTTGAACCATCGAAAAATGCGCCTCGCTAGCCGTTCGTGTGGAGACGTCAGGCATATATGATTAATCGGAGCAAACATCGCTCCGCTTCTCCACAAGGAGCTTGCCTCCATTGCTTACTTCTTGATCTTAAAGAGGCAATGGAGACATGCCAATCCGTACCATCTTTCGTTCCTGATTGGGGGATGGCTTACGCCTGGGCGCTTCTCCCCTTTCCTAACCATGTGTCGTCACTTCCAGCGCCCAGCTTATCAAAGCGGAGCGATTTTTGCTCCGACTAAAAAATTTCATATTCTTTGATCTTCCGATACAAAGTCGCCTTACTCAGTCCCAAAGCTTGGGCAGCCTTGAGCTTTCCTTCCCCGCTGCGTCCATAATGGAGCAAGGCCCTGCGGATGGCCTCCTTCTCAAGCTTCACAAGGGGCACGATGGGCGCTTCTATTCCCATCTCAGATGGCACCAAGTAAGCGTCCTGATTGGGTGTCTTCCGCATTTCCTTAGGCAACAGATCTACATCAAGATCGCCTCCCGGAACTGCTAAGTTTACCATATATTCCATGACGTTTTCGAGTTCCCGCACATTACCTGGCCAAGGATATTGCTTAAAAGTCTCCATCAAATCCTCTGTAATCCGCGGTTCTGATTTGCCGAGCAGCGACGAGAACCTTCTAATATAATGGACGGATAGTTCTTCAATATCTTCCTTGCGATTGCGCAGCGGCTCGATATAGATGGGAATGACATTGAGCCGATAGTAGAGATCTTCACGGAACTGTTTTTCTTCGACCATCTTCTTTAGATCCTTATTGGTCGCAGCAATGACCCTTACATCAATATCGACAAGCTGGTTTGACCCGATGCGCACAATCTGCCGTTCCTGCAGGACGCGAAGTAGTTTAGACTGCAGATATAAAGGCATGTCACCAATTTCATCAAGGAAAATGACACCACCATTTGCAAGTTCAAATTTCCCCATACGCCCATTCGGATCCGCTCCCGTAAAGGCTCCTTTGACATAGCCAAAAAGCTCGGATTCCATAAGATTTTCGGGAATGGCGGCGCAGTTCAAAGCAATGAAGCGGCCTTCTTTCCGGCTGCCTTCCCGCCAAATGGAGGTTGCTACCATCTCCTTTCCAGTTCCACTTTCGCCCGTAATGAGGACCGTCGAAGATGAAGGGGCAACTCGTTCGATTTCTTCTTTGAGGTGCAGCGTCGCAGGACTTGACCCTAAGATGCTGTCCTTATCACCGTGCGGTACAAAAGCCGTCTCAAAATATTGATTCTTGATTTCCCTGCTCCGATAAAAAATGAGGACGCCTTCATAATCGCGGATCTTTTGGGGAATCTTCATATAGGATCCCATGAGATGGTACGCCCGTTCCCCTATGGTCACGCGGTATTCAGCATAGCGATTCAGCGTATCCCCTGTCGCCTCAATAAGGACCTCTTTTCCCACAAGGTCATCATCTTCGAGCTGCTCCTGAGCCGAGCGATTGGTCATGGTGATGCGATGGTCTGTTCCAATGACAAGCGTGCCCTGCTGAATATTTTCAAGTGTCGTATGGAGCGTTCCCAAAAGCGCTTCCCGGCGTGCATTTTCTTTTCTTTCCTGACTCTTTACAGAGATAAAATCAGCAATCTGCTCTACAAAGGCAAGGAAGGAGGCCTCCTTCGAAAGGATGGTCATCTTTTGTTCCCGAGAGCTTCCCACAAGACCAATGACTCCAATGGCCCGCCTCGGCTCCCGGCCAAAAATCGGCATAGCAATTTCGATTTCTTCCTTGCAGTTCATAAAATGAGGACAATCTCGGCAAATGATTTCTTCTCCCGGTTGGTAAATAACCGACCGTTCTCCCGTCGTAAGGACCTTTCGATAGACATAGCCCTCACGGGACATGTCTTGATTGACTCCACCTGCAAAAAGCCCAGTCCCGGCAATTCTAACCAAATGCTGGTCCACGACCTCCACATCGACATCGGCAATGATGGAAATAATATCCGTATAACGCTGTACCACGTCCTGGATTTCATAAAGATCTGTCATTGGCTGTGTCTTAGTTTCCATAAAGACCTCTCCTTGCCACATTCTTTTCCACCATGCTATCTCATTTTGAGAAAAAAAGAAAGAGGAACCAAACGAAAGCTTGGTTCCTCAAGATGGGTATTCTACTATAGGATAAGACTTGCAATATAGGTCGCAAAAAGTCCTCCGAGAGCCATCGCGACATTGCTGATGGACAACGTGCGAAGCCCCGTTTTCATATCAAAGCCCATGCAGTTCGTGTAAACCCAGAAGAAACTGTCATTGACATGACAACAACTGCGGGCTCCTGCACCGGAAGCAAGGAAAATCAGAATAGGATTAAGCCCCAGTTTGGAAGCGATTGGTGCACACAATGTAGCCGCCGTAACAACAGCGACCGTCCCAGAACCTTGAACGATTTTCAGAAGGCCAGAAATAACGAAGGGAATCAAAATAAATGGAAGCCCCGTATTAATGACAAGGGTTGCAAGACTTGCCCCTGCATGAGACTGTTTCAAAACCGCACCCAAAGCACCGCCAGCTGCCGTAATAAATACAATGGACCCAGCATCACTGAGGCTCTTATCCATGATCTTAAGAACCTTTTCCTTCCCCAGGCGACCACCAAGGGTCATGATAGCGGCAATGGAACCAATAGCGAGGGCAATATTGGAATCACCAATAAAGGATGTGATATTACGGATATAATGCCCTTTGGGAAGCAGCATACTGCAGCTTGTATTAAGGAGAATGAGAACAATGGGTAACAAGAGCGGCAAGAGAGAGGCCCAAGTACCAGGAAGATCAGAATTTTCTTCAAGAGTCGGTTGAACCATTTCCTTTTCCTGTTCTTCATCAGAACGGAACGTATAGTAGCTTTCCGGCTTATTCCGGAAGTAAAGCTCTGCAAAAATCCAGCCAAAAAGAGTCATGAAAACAGCTGCAAAAGCCCCCCACATAATAGCCTGACCGAGATCGATTCCCAAAAGACCCGCAGCCGCTAAAGGGCCTGGAGTAGGCGGCACGTAAACGTGTGTGGCCAGAAGACCTGCGGAAAGGCTAACTGCAAGGATAGCCAAGGGAATTCCCGATTTCTTATGAAGTGCTTTCAAGAGCGGAGAAAGAATAACAAACGCGGCATCGGAGAAAACAGGAATAGATACAATATAGCCCGTGATAGCCATGGCAAGGGATGCATGTTTCTGCCCCACCATACGAATTGTGTCGAGGGCCATCCGGTTGGTTCCTTTTGCAGCATCGAGGAAATTCCCCACCATGATGCCAAAAATGATTACGATACCAATGCTCTTGACGGTCCCCGAAAAACCGCCTGTAATAGCTTTGATCGTAGCAGGACCGCTCATTCCAGAAAGAAGGCCCATAACAAGAGCCGTTGCAAGAAGGCTGATGAAAGCATTTGCCTTGACTTTAAGTGCTAAAGTAAAAAGAACAACCATCCCAATGACAAAAACAAGTTCAATTGGCATATTGTATTCCTCCTTTTATTCTTTTCCCATCAACGATTTGCGGATCATATTCTTGATACCGCCGTTTTCCAGAATATTTAGCACATAAGGGCTAAAGGGCGTTGTTTTTAGAACCTTACCCTGGGTTATGTCCGTCACCTCGCCTGTTTCAATATCGATTCTGATTACATCACCTTTTTGAGCGCATTTACTGATACCAGGACACACAATGACTGGAAGCCCCAGATTGATTGCATTTCGAAAAAAAATTCTGCCAAAGGATTCTGCAAGAACGGCACCCACTCCGGCCCCCTTCAGCGCCATTGCCGCATGTTCACGGGAAGACCCACAGCCAAAATTTATGCCGGCAACAACAATGTCTCCCGGCTGGACCTCATCAGCAAACTTCGGTTCTGCGCTACCGCTCAGTGCGTGCTTCTTAATGTCTTCCATTTCCGTTAGTTCCACAAATATGCCAGGATAAATTTGGTCCGTATCTATGTTATTACCAAATTTCCACGCCTTGCCTTTCATAACCTTTTCCATAAAATCATTCTCCCTTCAGATACGGCGTCGGATCTGTAATTTTTCCCTGAAGTGCCGAAGCAGCAACTGTTGCAGGCGATCCCAAGTAAACTCGGCCCTTGACACTGCCCATGCGCCCTGGGAAATTGCGGTTTGTTGAAGAAATGCAGGTTTCTCCTTCAGCAAGAAGTCCTTGATGAATGCCAAGGCAAGCCGCACAGCCAGGTGCTGTAAGCGTTGCCCCAGCTTCAAGAAGTACCTTGATATAGCCCTTTTCCATGCACTCTTCAAGGACTTTCTTAGAGGCAGGGACAAGAATCATGCGGGTACCCTCCGCAATATGCTTCCCTTTGAGAATCTTCGCCGCAACAGCAAAATCTGGTGTCCGACCACCTGTGCAGGAACCAAGATAGGCCTGGTTCACAGGTATTCCTTCTTCATTGACAATAGGGAACACATTATCAACACTAAAAGGAACGGAGACCTGAGGCGTCAGCTGATCCACATCATAGGTAAGGTCTGCATCGTAAATATAATCAGGATCTGTCTCATAAATTGTGTAATCCGTTATGCCATGTTCCTTAAGATAAGCAAACGTGACTTCGTCAGGCTGGATATAGGCAGCCTTACATCCCATTTCCGTGCTCATGTTGCAAAGCGCCATCCGTTCTGAAATGCTAAGTTCCTTTACGACAGGCCCCGTAAATTCAACGGCTTTATAAACACCAAAATCTGCTTTGACGCTTCCTATCACGTGCAGGATGACATCCTTAGCATAGACACCAACAGGCAGTTTACCTGTTAGATTGATACGTATAACCTTGGGAACCATAAACCAAAGTTTTCCTGTTGCCATAATGACAGCAAGATCCGTTGCGCCCACACCCGTTCCAAAAGCACCGAAGGCACCGTGGGTCGTTGTATGTGAGTCCGTGATTACAACAATTTCTCCCGGTTTGGAAAAACCATAATCAGCCATGAGCTGATGGCAAACCCCTTTGTCAATATCCATGACATGGGTAATGCCCTGCTCCTTTGCAAATGCTCGAAATCTCTTGTGATTGTCCGCCTGCTTTTCCGTTGCACAAGGAGCATAATGGTCAAAAAAAAGGATCACCCGTTCCGGATGGACAACCTGTTTTCCACCCATTTCATAAAAAGACTTTACGGTTTGATAGTAGAGATCATTGATTCCCACATAATCAATGTCACAATTGACGATTTCACCGGCATGAACTTCCTCGCGCTGGCTTTTCGCAGCCAAAAGTTTTTCAATCGCATGCATGAATATTTTCCCCCTTATTCTATATTTTCTGACTTTTTTCGTCTTGATTTTATCGAGTTTGTATTATAAAATCAAATTTATAATAAATATAATTATATAAGTTAAATTTATATTATTAGAAGGACCTCTTATGCAAACAGAGTACGAATATATTTTAGAAGTCTTTAAAACAGGGAGTTTTTCCAAAGCTGCGCAGAACCTTTTCATAACTCAGCCCGCCTTGAGCATTGCCATCAAAAAAGTAGAAAAAGATATTCATATGCCCTTGTTCGACCGGAGCCATAAGCCCCTTACTCTGACACCAGCGGGAAAAATCTTCATTACAAACATCTTGCAGATGAAGGAACTCGAAAACAATCTGACCCGTTCCATCCAAGACTTAGACAATTTAGAAAGCGGTGAGCTGCGCCTTGCTGGGACTCAGTATCTTAACTCCCATGTCATCCCTGCCGCCATCGACCAATACATTGCAGCCCACCCTAAGGTCTCACTATCCCTTCTCGAGGAAAATTCGGGAAAACTAAATAATCTTTTGAAGTATGGTCTTGTTGACATGGTTCTTCACTGCGGTGAATACGATTCTAGCAAGTATCGTGGAATTCCCTTTTTTAGAGATTATCTTTTCTTAGCAATTCCCAGAAAATATATTTTGGCTCCACCGCTTCTAGAAAAAAGCTATTGTGCAGAAGAACTTCTAAAAGATGATTTTCTAACAAATCCAAAGCCAAAAGTTCCTCTTGAATATTTTTCCAATGTTCCATTTCTGCTACTTACGAATACCAATAACTTAAGAGT
Organism: uncultured Acidaminococcus sp.; assembly: GCA_900538365.1. Classification (GTDB taxonomy): domain Bacteria; phylum Bacillota; class Negativicutes; order Acidaminococcales; family Acidaminococcaceae; genus Acidaminococcus. The sequence continues at coordinate 14,084 of UPXT01000049.1, forward strand.
TCGTGCTCTTGCAATTTGTCACGAAAATCAGTTTACGCCAAACATCCGGTTCCAAGCCGAGCAACTTGAAACAGCTTATTATCTTGCAGCTCATGGTCTTGGTGCGACCTTTATCAGTGATGTTATGATCAGGGAGCATCATTTCCCGAATCTAGTATTCTATCCGATAGACTCACCTGTGGCAGTTCGCATATATCACGCCGTCATCCATAAACAAGCCTATCTATCCCGCCACATGAAAACTTTTATCGACCTAGCTAGGGAAACATGGAACGGGAAAATCAACTATTGCATAGATAATTGAATCTATGACATACTGAAAAAGACGTGAGCCATTTGCTCACGTCCTTTTTGGTATGTCACAAGAAAGTACATACAAGAAAAGTACAGTTATAGTCCAGTCCACCCCACATACTGCAACACCATAGTTATTATAGCCGCAACAAAAACCTGTCCAACTATAATTTTTATAACCCACTTAAAGTATCTGGGAAACTCCACATGTGCCATTGCAAGTCCGCCCATTAATGTACCATTTAAGGGTGTAATCAAATTACTTAATCCATCACCAAACTGAAATGCTTGAACAGTAACCTGACGAGTTATACCAATAATATCAGCCATCGGTGTCATTAGCGGCATAACTACAGCTGCCTGACCGGAACCAGATGGAATTAAAATATTAATCAAAGCATTGACAACAACCATAAATCCGGCTCCCAGGACCGGTCCGAGTTGAGCCAGGGGAATGCTTACCCAATTAACCAATGTATCAAGTATTTTCCCATTGTTCAAGATGACAGAAACAGCACTTGCAATGCCAACTACAAATGAAGCCGTTACCATCGGTCCACATCCCTTTATGAACTTCTTAGCAATATCATTCATACTGAATCCTGACAAAATTCCCGCGACTACGCTCATACCGAGAAAATATGATCCAATTTTATTTGCTTTCCACCCAAACTTAATTGTCATACCAACACATATAATGACTCCTATTAAAAATGTGCCAACAACAATAGTCTGTCTCTGTGTAAGGGAGTTTTGCGTTATCTTGTCACTAGTTTTTCCTAAGGTATCATTTTCAGAAGATAAAAGCATCCCAGATCCATAATTAAGGCTTTTGGTTGAATCTTTTTTTATCTTTTTATAATAATTCCACGTTACTAAATACATAAAAATAATATTTAGTATACAGCAAACAGCACGGGGACCAGTTCCGGAAAAAACTGGAACTTCAGCTATCATCTGTGCAACACCGAGTACATTAGGATTAGCGAATCCTATTGAAAATCCAGATTGCATGCCAAAATAAATGATCATAAAGCCTAAAAAATCATCCCCGCCAATTGCCCGAGTTAAAAACATACCTATAGGAATAATTGCTAGGCCTATATTTCCAAAAACACCCGCTGAATTTCCTAAACCTAGTGAGAACATAACCAAAGCAATTGTAAGAGCTTCTTTTCCCTGCAGTTTTCTTGCCATGACTGTAAATGTTGTTGATAAACATTTACTTTCCTCAAGCATTTGTATTGCCGAACCAACAAAGAATATCATAAATATTGTTTGGCTCGACTTTATATACCCTTGAAATATAGCTTGAAGCATATCCCAAGGCGTTTGAGGATTGCCTTTGATATAATGAAAACTACCCGCAATAACACGGCTTATTTTCCCGCTAACAACGCGATTGAAAGCGCCTGCGGGAACAATCCAAGTTAACAGCATTGCTACTGTGCATAGAATAAATAATAAAGCATAAACATTTGGAAACTTTTTAGTTAAGGATTGCTGTTTGCTTTGATTTTGATTTTCCCGACCATTCATAGGAACCCTCCTTTCGGGCAATTGATACTACATTTCTTTGGAAATATTCATAGCCCACCATGATTGAAGTGCACACCCATACAAAATAGCTTCTTCGTTAAAAAGAACTTTAGAATTATGTTGCCCATATAAATATGGAGTACTCTTATCCGGCCCTGCCCCTATTGACATAGATGCAATTTGTTTTAAATCTTTAGCAATAAATGCAAAATCTTCTGAACCATACTTAACTGCTGGCTGAGAATCAATTTGATCCAATGGTATAATCTTTTTTGCCAAATCTAATAAATTGTCAACAAAATCAGGAGTAGCTACAAGAGATGGGACAAAACTATGTATTGTATACTCAATTTTTACATTAAATACTCTTTCCATCCCTTTTAATACTTCCCAAAATCGATTTTCTAAGTATTTCCGGCTCTCTTCATCATACGTACGTAGACTGCACTTCATAGTAACCGTTTCTGGGATAACATTGTATGCGTCTCCTGCGTTTATAGAAGTAACCGAAAAAATATTATGTTTAAATACATTTACCTCTCTAGCTACAATACTATTGAGAACATTATAGATTTGAACAGCTATATTAATGGGGTCTTTTCCTTCAAAAGGTCTTGCACCATGGGAGCCTTTTCCATGAATAGCCACATCAAAAGATGTATTCGATGCAAACATCTTTCCTTTTCCGTAGCCTAACTTACCTAGAGAAAGTTTAGCATTAACATGCATGGAAATTCCGGACACAATGTTAAATTTATTCAAAAAATCTGCATCCATAAGGCGTTTTGCGCCCTCTCCAATTTCTTCTGCAGCCTGAAAGAGTCCCACAACTGGACCTTTTATATTATGTTTTTTTAATAGGATCAGAGCCCCCAATAATATCGCAGGGTAAATTGCAAGTTGAATTTGAACAACTATAATCAAGAAACACACTCAATAGCA
>UPXT01000050.1 GCA_900538365.1 uncultured Acidaminococcus sp.
ATGTGTTAAGCACGCCGCCAGCGTTCGTCCTGAGCCAGGATCAAACTCTCCAAAATAGAATTATTTTGAAGAACCTCTTGGCTCTTGAAAATACTAGCTTTTTTGTTTTTTTACTTCGTTTTCTCGAAGTGACTCGGTCGCGTCACCAAAGTGACTTGACCCGCACATCTGTCAATCAATATTCAGTTCTCAAGGTTCGTTCCTCGCTGTCGTCCTTATCGGTGACAGCTTGTATATCTTATCACAGGAGGAAGTTATTGTCAACAACTTTTTTTGAATTTCTTTTTGGAAATTCTTTGAAGCATTGGCTTGCTCTCCTGCGTCCTGCGTCATCGTGGGGCGTTTGCCTCACCGCTGACAGATAGATACTATACAGGATTTTCCCATAAATTGCAAGCCCTTTTTTTCTTTTTTTGTAATTTTCTTTACAGATACTATATATTGATTTTTTTTGTTTCCTATTCCCCATATCTTGAGATTGCATCGCTGCTAGCTTACCCTGGGATATGGGCTTCTCTTTTATGAGGCGATATTATTTCTGGGAAATCTCTTTTAAGGTCTAGATTGTCAGTTCATTTGTTCCTGAACGTTCCTTTACTGGGCATATGGAGCTACTCCCGAATGGCTGTCAGCTTCCGATATGTCATCTGATGGGCCTTCATTTCTTCTGTCAGGCCGTCCAGCTTTGCCCCATGAGGGATAGGGCGGCGCGTCTTTTCATCGATGGAAACAAAAGTTAGGTAGGATTGGGCTGCAAGCTCCTTGGTATGAAGGAAGCGCACCGTAACAAAAATGCCAAGACTAGTCCTTCCCGCATCGATTACGGTGCCTGTGACGCTCACCGTTTCACCTTTTCCCACTGATTTGACAAATTTCATTCCATTCATCCCAAAAAAGACCATATGGGGATGGCCTAAAAAAGCTTCGGCTGTCAAAAAACCTCCTTCAATCATAAAATTGGCACAGCTTCCCGCAAACAGGGTCCCCCTGGGATTAAGGTCCTTCGGCATGATCATATGATAGGTCTCTAAGGTCTCCGTCATGGCAATCTCCTTATTCAGGCTTAGGCCCATAGGCATTGTCCCTCTCGTCTCCTTTCATGAAAAAGAGAGCGAGGAGAATCACAAAATAAAGAACAGGAATACAAAAGATCATGGCCCAAAGGCCGCTGCGGCCTAGGTCATGGAGACGGCGTACCCCCAAGGTAATCTGCATGATCAGTCCAATGAGGGAAAAAGCTGCCGCCACGGGAGGAACAAAGGAAAAGACAACGGAAATGATGCCCACCGTCACAAGCAGGAGCAGCCAGCGAACAAAAAAGGTGCTGCGGGAAATCCTCCCTTTTGTGGATAGATACATTTCCTGCCAGTTTTCTGTATTCGGAATATTTTCCTTGATGTAGGAAGCTGCACTTTTAGGTCCCTTTTCCTGCTGAAATTGACCTTTTTTCCCTTCTTCCGCTATGGAAGGGTTCACTTTTTCATTTTCTTCTTTTTCAGGGGCAGCTTCAGCTTTACTTTTTATCACGGCTTTTCCGCAATGGGGACAATACTGCGCCGTTTCTTCTATCATTTCGTGACAATATGGACATTCCATGGTCATTCGCTCCTTTTTCTTCTTGGGAAAAACGCTCCCTTGCGAAAGATTATAACACAGATTGTCGTCTTCCTTTTCGCGTTTTCCCCTTTTTCCATGCTATAATGGAACCATCACCATAAGGAGGTGCGCCATGAAGCATTTGATGGCCTGTGCAGCCCTTTGCCTGATTTTAGGGGTTATCTTTCCTGCGGAGGCTCATTGGAACGTCCTTCAAAAGGATGAAAGGGGGACCCTATCCTTCCATGTCGAGTCCCTAAAACTCCTTGATAAGGATCGTACCGTCCGCGTCTACGAACGCTGGCAGCCAAAAGATAGCGGTATATCAGGAACCGTCATGCACAATGAATACGATTTCCACCTGAAACAGTGGCGCACACGGAGCAAATTTACGGTCACGCCGTCAGGAAAGAAAGGGAAAGGGACCCGAAAAATCGGTCCCTGGCAGCCTCTTTTAGCCCTTACACCAACGATGACCCACGCCAGGTATTATCGAGATTATGCACAGCTAAACGGGCCCTGGACGTTCGTTAAGACCATTCCCCGCTTGGGTCGGAAATGGATCAATCCCAAAAGCATTCGAAAAACAGGAACGGAGCGCTATGAAGTCTGGGAAAAGACGGAATTACGCCGCAGCGTGTCAGGTACAAAGGTGCTCCTTTCCCTGACTGAATATGACCTTAGAAAAGAAACGGCAGAAACCAAATACCTTTCAAACTTTGACGCGTCAGGCTATATGACAAGCCATGCAGCCACCAAGGATCGTTGGAGCCGCAAAACTGATACATACGGGGAATATATCGGTGATGCTGTCAAAAGACATTATGAGAAAAAAGAGATGTGAAGATGGTTGTTCTTCACATCTCTTTTTCTTATTTTACGATGGACAGTCCTGGCCCTTCAGGCTTTTTGATGCCGGCGGCTTTCCGGATACCGTCCCCAACATGTTCCAAATGCTCCATCATCATGGTCAGCATGTTGTAGATCAGGGATCCATCCATTTTTTCCGGCATGATGAGACAGGCATCTAGGACCATGCTGCCTCCTTGGTCAATATAATGTTTAAAGGATTTATACGTATGGTTGAGGCGATTCATTTCTTCCAAAACAGCTGACCGTTTTTCTCCTGTGACAGCTGCCCGATCAAGGAGGACTCGAAGCGTCACGAAAACGCTGTCATCCACGGTGACAATGAAGGGATATTCCACGTTCCCTGCTTTGAGCCGGGAATGGAAGAGAACCGTATGGAGCTCATCCTTGGGAACTTCTTCCACACCAAAGGCACCGCTGTCCTTACTTTCAATAAATTTTTTAAAAGCCTCTGCTTTTGCGTTTGCCATTTTTCCACGACCTCGCTATGTTATGCACAATGATATACACAAGTTTTCCACAAAAATAGGAGATTTATCCACAGAAGTTGTGGATAACCTTAGGCAGTCCCCCCTATATATAGGGGTAGGTATCTTTTCCTACCCCCAAGATGAGGGACTTATCCACAATTCATCCACAGAAATTGTGGATTATTTTGCGTTCTCCGTGTCCTTTTCTTCATCACTGACCGTATCCACAACGGCAAGGGCTGCGACCTTATCTCCTTTTTCAAGATCCATCATCTTGACGCCCTGAGCATAGCGGCTATAGCTTGAAATGTCGGAGGCTTTCATGCGGATGATGATGCCCGCTGCGGAAATGAGGAGAATATCGTGATGGTCGTTCACAAGTTTCGATCCAACAATGTCACCGGTTTTATTGGTCACCTTCAGATTGATGATACCTTTGCCGCCCCGCGTCTGCAGACGGTATTCGGAAATGTCGGTCCGTTTTCCCAGGCCCCCTTCCGTGACGGTCAGGACTTCTCCTGATTCACCTTCACAGGAATCCATGGAAACCAATACGTCGTGGTGCCGCAGGGTGATGCCGCGAACGCCATGGGCCGTGCGTCCCATAGGACGGACATCGGATTCGTTGAAGCGGATGGCGTAGCCGTCGCGCGTAGCAAGCAGGATATCGTGGTGGCCGCTTGTGAGCTTGACATCGATGAGATCTTCATCATCATCCAGATTGATGGCAATGAGGCCTGCCCGGCGTGCTGTCTTGAACTCACTGACGCTGGTCTTTTTGATGACGCCCTTATTGGTTGCCATAAAGAGGAATTTGTTCTCATCTTCACTGATTCCCGTTTTGACGGCAATGACTGCAGTAATCTTCTCATTTTCCACAAGGGGCAGAAGGTTCCGGATAAAGGTACCCTTGGCCTGACGGCCCGCTTCTGGGATTTCATAGCCTTTCTGGCGATAGACACGTCCTTGGTTCGTAAAGAAGAGGATGTTGTCATGGGTAGAGGCCATGAGGAGATGTTCAGAAAAATCTCCGGTTACTTTGTTATCTTCTTTCACAATCTTGCCGCTGCCCGCTTTGACGCCTCGTCCGCCGCGGTTCTGATTGCGGAAATTCGTCAGGGCCTGACGCTTGATATAGCTCTGGTGACTGATGGTGATGACAATATCTTCCTCGGCAATGAGATCTTCCGCATCGATTTCACCAGCATCGGGCACAATGGATGTGCGGCGGGGATCGCCAAAACGTTTCTTCACATCAAGGAAATCATCCTTAGCAATTCCCATGATCTTATGCTCATCAGCAAGGACACTTTCAAGATAGGCAATGGTCGCCATGACTTCTGTATATTCATCTTCGATTTTTTTGCGTTCCAAACCGGTGAGGCGCTGGAGACGCATATCCAGGATGGCCTGGGCCTGTTTCTCGCTGAGCCCAAACTTTGCAATCAAGGAAGACCGCGCAATCTCGGCTGTTGCACTGCTGCGGATGGTCGCAATGACCTCATCAAGATGATCGAGGGCAATCTTGAGTCCGGCCAGGATATGGGCCCTTTCCTTGGCTTTGTTGAGTTCATACCGCGTCTTGCGGGTAATGACTTCTTTTTGGTGCTCCAAATAGTAGACGAGGATTTCCTTGAGGTTCAAGATCCGCGGATGGCCCTTGACGAGTGCCAGCTGGATGATTCCAAAGGATTCCTGCATCTGCGTATGTTTATAGAGCTTATTGAGCATGATTTCCGGAATGATGTCACTGCGCAGTTCAATCACGATGCGCATGCCCTTCCGGTCCGATTCGTCGCGCAGGTCCGTAATGCCTTCCAAAGTCTTATCCTGCACCAAATGAGCAATGCTTTCAATGAGGCGGGCTTTATTGACCTGATAAGGAATCTCGGTCACAACGATGCGGTTCTTGTTTTTGGGCATGGGCTCCACATGAGCCTTGGCACGAACCTTGACAACCCCACGGCCCGTCGTATAGGCCTGACGAATGCCGCTGACACCAAGGATTTGGGCTCCTGTTGGAAAGTCCGGACCCTTGATGGCACCCATAAGGTCTTCGATGGTTGCATCAGGATGATCGATGAGCATGACCAGAGCGTCCACGACTTCCCCCAAGTTATGGGGCGGAATATTCGTTGCCATCCCGACGGCAATACCGGCAGAACCATTGATCAAAAGGGCTGGAACCTTTGAAGGCAGGACTGTAGGTTCCTTCAAGGATTCATCATAGTTCGGGATGAAATCGACTGTATCCTTTTCAATGTCGCGAAGCATCTCCACGGCAATCTTGCCCATACGTACTTCGGTATAACGCATAGCAGCCGGAGGATCACCATCGATGGAACCGAAGTTCCCATGTCCATCCACCATGAGGTAGCGGGTCGAAAAATCCTGTGCAAGGCGCACGATGGCGTCATAAACGGAAGAGTCCCCGTGGGGATGATACTTACCAAGGACATCACCGACGATACGGGCCGATTTCTTGTAAGCCTTGTTGGGAAGCATGCCGGCTTCGTTCATGGCATACAGAATCCGCCGATGTACCGGTTTCAGGCCGTCCCGCACATCCGGCAGGGCGCGCTGCACAATGACACTCATGGCATAGTCGATATAGGATTTCTGCATTTCCTCTTCGACGTAGACCGGAATGACTTTGCCAGCTGTGATGGTTTGACCTTCATTTTGCTGATCGTCCACGTTGTCACGCATCCTTTCTTGCGGCCTCCCCCTTGGAAGGCCGTCCTTGCAATCTATCCATACCTGTCAGGACTGACTGACAGGGCATCTTATCTCAAAAACACCTCATAGACCTGTTTGCCAATGAGGAGGACCGTTACGATAAGGTAAAGGGTCCTGATAAAGCCCACGCCGCGGCTGATGGCAATCTTCGCTCCCAGATAGGCGCCAACAATCTCACAAAGGGCCATGGGAATGGCATAGATGAAATAGACCTTGCCTAAAAAGAGAAAGGCCGCAATTCCACCTAAATTGCTCGCAAGGTTCATGGCCTTGGCATTGCCGGCTGCGGTCACAAAATTGTAGCCGAAATAGAGAAAACCAAAAATCAGGAAGGTTCCTGTTCCTGGTCCAAAAAAGCCATCATAGGCCCCCAAAAAGAGAATCATGGCAAGGATTCCCACAAGGTCCTTCCGGGAAAAGGACGCTATTTGGTCAGCACCGCCCCAATCTTTCTTGAAAAAGGTGTAGAGGGCTACAAGCACGAGGGCGGCAATGACAATATAGCGCAGGAGCAATTCCGGGAGGGAACTGGCAATCACGGCCCCAAGGGCAGAACCAATGACGGAAAGGGGCATGCAGCGCAGCATCCTGCGGTCTACGCGTCCGCTCCGCATAAAAGTGGTGAAGCTCGTAATGGCCCCGACAACGGAAGCCATTTTGTTGGAGCCTAGGGCATAAGCCATGGGAAGGCCGGTCGCCATCCAGGCCGGCAGGGTAATCAGCCCGCCGCCGCCTACAATGGCATCAATGAAGGAACCGACAAAGCCGGCGAGCATGAGGAATCCTAAATGGACCCAAGAAAATTCAATCATGGTGCCTACTCCTTATAGGTCAGATAAAAACCTGCAATGCCAGCATGACACGAAGCCGTGGTCTTACTTCCGGCCATTTTGTTGCTCACGGCGTAAGGATTTTCACTGGATATCACGGCATGCTCAAGCGGCCAACGAACACCGTCAATGGAAACCTCACAGTCAGGGCTGAACGGCAGCAAACTAAGGGCCTTAGGGGCCTTCTTGACCTCAAAACACAGACAATCGCCCTTTTCCAAGAAAATAAGCAGCTCCCATTCATCAAGGAGTACGACGGGAGTCTTTGTCCTTTTCTGGTACTGGAGAAGGATCAGTAAATTGGCATAAAGGTGATCGGCTCTTCCACCCCAGATGCCGCTTGCTAGAAGCGTCCCTACAGGCGGCATTTCCTTGAGGAGCAGGGAAAGATCCGTTGCGTCCTTGTTCACCAAATAAGTCAGTACCTTGGTCCCATGCGCCTTGATTTTTTCCCAGCTTCCAGCGTGACCGCTGTCCCTGTCCCCGCAGGCAAGGACGGGATAGAGCCCAGCCCGCACACAATAATCGGCGCCTTTATCGGCTCCATAAAGGGGCATGTCTCCCATAGCAGCACGAAGCCAATTTGGATCAGGGCCCCGACCGCCTGCAACAAGGCCGGCAAGGGGCAATTTCCCCCGCGAAAGGATCAGCTTTCCCTGCGGCAGCAGCAGCTCCATGGAAATCCTCCTTAGAAGTCCAGATTCGTTACTTTACCGGCATTTTCCTCAATGAACTGGCGGCGCGGTTCTACTTTATCGCCCATCAGGACGGAAAATACAGAATCTGCTGAAGCGGCATCCTCCAGATGGACCTGCAGGACCGTCCGCTTGGAAGGATCCATGGTCGTTTCCCAGAGCTGTTCCGGATTCATTTCACCAAGCCCTTTATACCGCTGGACATAAGGATTGTTCTGACGGCCCACCTCATCCAGTTTCTTTTGCAGTTCATCGTCACTGTAAGCATAGGTGTGATTCTTGCCCGTACGGATGAGGTAAAGGGGCGGCTGGGCAATGAAGACATTGCCATTGCGGATGAGCGGCTGCATATAGCGGTAGAAGAACGTCAAGAGCAACGTCCTGATATGGGCCCCGTCGACATCAGCATCGGTCATGATGATGATCTTGCCGTAACGGATCTTACTGAGATCGAATTCATCGCCAATCCCGCAGCCAAAGGCGGTGATCATGGAGCGGATTTCATTGTTGTTCAGCATCTTGTCCAGGCGGGCCTTCTCCACATTGAGGATTTTGCCGCGCAAAGGCAGGATGGCCTGGAAGGCACGGTCACGGCCCTGCTTGGCGCTGCCGCCAGCAGAGTCCCCTTCAACGATGTAGATTTCCGTTTCTTCCGCGTTCTTACTGGAACAGTCTGCCAGTTTCCCCGGCAGGGAACTTACTTCCAGGGCGCTCTTACGCCGCGTCAGGTCACGGGCCTTCCGGGCAGCTGCGCGGGCACGGCTCGAGAGAATGGCTTTTTCCACGATTTTCTTCGCCGTTGGTGCATTTTCCTCAAAATACTCATTGAGGGCATCGCTCACCATATTGTCAACGATTCCGCGGACTTCGCTGTTGCCAAGCTTGGTCTTTGTCTGCCCTTCAAACTGCGGTTCCCGGACTTTCAAACTAAGGACACAGGTCAAGCCTTCGCGGACGTCATCACCGGAAAGGTTTTCCTCGCTGTCCTTCAAGAGGCCATTCTTGCGGGCATAATCGTTGATACTTCTCGTCAGGGCCTGTTTCAGACCGGCCAGATGGGTTCCGCCTTCTTCCGTATTGATGTTGTTGACGAAGGTATAGATATTTTCCGTGTAGGCATCCGTGTACTGCATGGCCACTTCCACGATGGTGTCCTGTCTTTCACCTTCGACATAGATTGGCGTATTGAAAATGGCTTCCTTGCCCTTGTTGATATATTCCACAAAGGAGATGATTCCGCCTTCGTAGTGGAAGATCTCATCGGCACCGGAACGGTCATCCTTCAGTTCAATCTTGACGCCCTTATTGAGAAAGGCCAGCTCCCGGATACGATGCTTCAGCGTTTCATAGCTGTAGACCGTTTCCGTGAAGATTGTGTCATCAGGCCAAAAATGGACGCTTGTGCCCGTATCCTTGGCATCACATTCCCCTTTGACATAAAGGGGACGAACGGTCTTGCCCTTGCTGAACTCAATCCCATAAATCTTGCCGTCTTTTTTGACCTCGACTTCCATGCGTCGGCTCAAAGCGTTGACGCAGGAAACACCAACCCCATGAAGACCGCCGGAGACCTTATAACCGCCATCGCCAAATTTACCGCCGGCGTGCAGGATGGTCATGACAACTTCAATAGCCGGTTTGCCAATCTTATGCATTTCAACAGGGATCCCGCGCCCATTGTCGACGACGGTGATGCTGTTATCTTCTCCGATTTCAACAAGGATATGGTCACAGTAACCGGCCAGGGCCTCATCGATGGAGTTATCGATGACTTCATAAACCAAATGATGGAGACCACGGGCGCTGATACTGCCGATATACATACTTGGCCGTTTGCGAACGGCTTCGAGGCCCTCCAGGACTTGGATCTGCTCTGCCCCGTATTCACCGTGGACGGCAATCTCCTCTTCTATCGTTTTCTCATTATCTTTTTCAGTCATGGAAACCTCCCAAATTGTGTTTCTGTTAACGGTTCATGAGCGTCTTGCTCGAAATACCGGAAAGGATGATCTTATCGCTCGTAACAATGCAGCTCGCCGGCGGATAGGCATCGGTCAGATCAAGGACCTTGGACGTACCCAGCTGCGGTTTCAAAAACAGCCGATAAAGATTCGTCCGCTTGTTGCGAATATCAAAGATGCCGATGATCTCGCTATTTTTTATGATGTAGTTGTTTCCCAGATGCAGGTACATAGGTCCGGCGGCTCCTTTCTTTTTCGATGATGGCGTCGATCCGTTCATCTGACAGTTGTTCCGGGGAAAGGGAACGAGTCAGCATGACGGCAAAAGCCTTATCAACGGACTTGGCATGGGGATCCAGGGCCTTTCCCATGGCCCATTCCCCCAAAAGGGCTTTAACGTCAGTAAATGTCATTTTATCACACTCAACGGTATGGCGACAATCTTCATAGGAAATCCAAGGCGTTTTTTTAAGAACCTGATGGATCTTTTGACGGGTCGCTTCGTCCCTTTTGCGCCGGCAGGCACTGCAGATGGTTTCGCCTTCTATCAAAGGCACACCGCAGCAGGGACAGCGATGCTTCTCGTCAAGACGGGGCATGAAGGGCCGCTCATCGTCCTTTGCTTCTGGGGCTTCTTCCAACACTCCATGGAATATCTTCAGGGTCTTCACAGAAACCAGACGGCGTCCATTTTTTCGTGGCAGGGCCTTGCCAATCGCAGCAAGCAGCTTGCCCTGCATAGTCAGGAAATTGTGGGACCAACTTGGATTATCCGTGTGGATGAACAATATTCCGTGCTGAAGGCGGTAGGGCTGGGAATGACGGGCTGCCGCCTCCCCAACAATCAAAGCCCAGTCTTTTCGAAGACGGTAAAGAACATATTTTTCCTTGGCAAGATCCGTCTTGAGCGCGGCCATGACCAAACAATCAATGTCCTTCATGATCATCTGCCTCCACCCAACCGGAACGAACTTCGTAAAAGACCGCATCCCCACTGGAGCGTGCCAAGGCGCGGTCATTGACCGTCAGAAGGGTCTGCACCTTGCCGCCCATGCCATCAAGGAGCATGCGGCGGCGCCCTTCATCAAGCTCACTGAGCACATCGTCAAGAAGCAGGACAGGATACTCCTCCTTGCTGTGATAAATGAATTCCAGTTCCGAAAGTTTAAGGGCCAGGGCCGCTGTCCGCTGCTGACCTTGGGACCCGAAGGAACGCAGGGGCCGGCCTTCCTGCAGGATTTCAAGATCATCCCGATGCGGTCCCATGCTGGTATATCCCCTCACATAATCAAGCCGATGCCGCTTTTTCAGTTCTTCTTGGTAAAATGCCTGCCACTCAGAAAGGGAAAGCCCCTTAGGGGGAATCCCTTCCCCGTCCGACCGTTTCTGCTGATAGGATAGGGTCATCTTCTCACGATCCTGGGTAATGGTTCCATAGACAAGCCCTGCAGCCCGTTCGATTTCTTCCATGGCTTTCAGCCGTTCAAAGATGATGACCGCGGCACTGCGGGAAAGCGCTTCATCCCATACAAGAAGCTGACCTTCATCCATTTTTTCCTGGTCGCGGCATTGGCGCAGGAAACGATTGCGCTGCTGCAGGACTCGATTGTAGTTTTGCAGGGCTTCATAGTAAAACCGGCTGGTCTGGGCAATTTCCATATCAAGGAAACGCCGCCGAAGGGAGGGATCCCCCTTGACAAGCTGCAGATCATCCGGCGTAAAAAGGACCAGGTTCAGTGAACCATAGTGTTCCTTGGGAGAAATGGGCGTGCCATTTCGCTGAGCCTGTTTGCGGGCTCTCTTCCCTTCCTGGGTTCGCTTGACAAGGAGCTGATTTTCCCCATAGCGGTCACAGAAAGTCACTTCGGCCGCACAGTCTGTCTCACCAAATTGCACCAGCTCTTCATCATGCCGGCTGCGAAACGAAAATCCCATTGCCGCATAATAGAGCCCCTCTAGGAGATTGGTCTTCCCTTGGGCGTTGCAGCCATAGATGACTGTCAAGTCATGGGATAGGTTCAGCGTAAGGTCCCCATAATTGCGAAAATGATGGAGGCGCAGTGACGAGAGTCTCATGCTGCTTAGAAAATTACGCGCACAGGCGTAATGATATAGGTGTAGGAAGGATCATCAACGGGCATCATACGGGCAGGCGAAAGGGAGGAATTGGTTTCAAGGACCACTTGGTCACTGGAAATATTCTTGCAGAAATCCATCAGATACTTGGAGTTAAAGGCAATATTGAGTGGCAGTTCCTCTCCTGTCGTTACCCCTTCCATGATTTCCATTCCTTGACCGCGGTCACTGGCTGCACTGGAAAGGACCACCCGCTCGGCTTCGATGTTGAGACGGATGATGTTATATTCCCCCTGCGCAAAAAGGGAAACTCGCTGAATGGCCCGTTCCAGATCCTGACGATTGAGGACCGTTCGGTTCTTGAAAGACGGCGGAATCGGTCTTGAATAATCAGGGAAGGTCCCTTCGATGAGACTTGAGACAAGGCTGAGGCTTCCCATACGGACCAAGATCTTGCTGTCTTTTTGGATGATGGCCACATCTTCCGGCAGCTCCCCAGTCAAGTTGTTGGCGATTTCCTTAAGGACGCGGGCAGGAATGAGCAGGGAATATTCGCTGTCATCCGCCGTTTCTGCCTCACTAGACTTGATGGCCAGACGATGGGTATTGGTCCCGACACAAGTGATATGCTGCCCTTTTTTCTCCATGAATACGCCTGTAAAAAGCGGCCGCGATTCATCAGCAGAACAGGCATAGACGGTTTGACGGATGAGCTGTCCCAGCACATCTTCGGGCAGTGTCAGGATCCGTTCTCCTTCAAACTCAGGAAAAGCCGGATAATCTTCACTTCCAATCAGGGGAATATGATAGGTGCCCGTTTCGCTGGTAAGCGTCAGTTCCTGGGGCTCTTCTTTTTGGGTCAAGGTGAGAATGTCCGTAGAAAACTTGGCCAAAAGATCCCCTAAGGACTGTGCAGGAACAAGGATGCTCCCGTCTTCACTGCCATTGACTTCCAAGACTTTCTTCATGCTGAAGTTGACATCCATAGCCACAAGTTCCAAGACATTGCCGCTAAGGCTCATATGGATCCCAGAAAAAATGGGGGCGTTGGGGCTTGAGGAAATCGCTTTTTTTACGGTATTGACAGCTTTGGCAAGCTGGGCACTTTCACAGGAAAACTGCATGAGAAAACCTCCTTTAGATGAGAACTCTAAAATATTAAAAGATAGCCGCCTTAGTAGTAGGGGCTGTGAATTTGTTCAAAAATCCTGAAATCCTTGATGGGGCCTTATATTTCGTTGTTGATAAAGGTGTGGGAAAGTTGTTGATGGCTATCCACAAGTCCACAGGATTTTGGGGAAAAGAAGTTATGAACAGATTCATCCACAGTTTTTCCACAAAGTTATCCACGTCCTGTGCATAATTCTGTGGATGACTATTAATTGAAGGAAATTAAAACAATCAGCCTTTCAGATGGGCGATATGCTTT
The DNA here is from genome assembly GCA_900538365.1 of uncultured Acidaminococcus sp. Classification (GTDB taxonomy): domain Bacteria; phylum Bacillota; class Negativicutes; order Acidaminococcales; family Acidaminococcaceae; genus Acidaminococcus. Next base: position 12,667 of record UPXT01000050.1, read on the forward strand.
TCGATTTCCTTGGCAAATTCGGTCTTTTCCTTGCTCTTGGAAAGAATCTTGTCACAGGCGTGAAGGACCGTTGTGTGGTCACGGCCGCCAAAGGATTCGCCAATGCGGGGCAGGGAAAGATCGGTCAAGGTCCGAGCCAGATACATACCAATCTGGCGGGGCAGGGTGATATTGGCTGTCCGTTTCTTGGAAAGCAGGTCATTCAAGGTAATGTTGTAATACGAGGCAATGTACTGCTGGATGGCTTCAATGGTAATGGTCCTTGAAACTGGCGTGAGATTGAGGTCCTTGAGGGCTTCAATGGCCAGTTCTTCCGTAATGGGTTCGTTGGAAAATTGAGAATAGGCGCGGACCTTGGTATAGGCTCCTTCCAGTTCACGGATGTTGGTAGAAATATTGCTGGCAATGAGGTTTGTTACGCTGTCTGGTACGCTGATATGGTCCTTGAGGGCCATGTTCTTCAAGATGGCAATCCTCGTTTCAAGGTCCGGCGGCTGGATATCAGCAATGAGGCCCCACGTAAACCGGCTTTTAAGGCGCTCTTCCAGTGTATCTAGTTCCGACGGTTTGCGGTCACTGGAAATGATGATCTGTTTTTCTGCTTTGTAGAGCGTTTCGAAAGTATGGAAGAATTCTTCCTGCGTCGATTCCTTTTTTCTCAAAAATTGGATATCGTCAATGAGCAGGACATCAATGTTGCGATATTTGTTGCGAAAGGCTTCTGTTGCATTGTTCTGGATGGAATTGATCAGTTCATTGGTGAAGGTTTCACTGGATGTATAAAGAATCTTCATTTCCGGATGGTCCTGGTGGATCTTGTTGCCAATGGCATTCATGAGGTGGGTCTTGCCAAGTCCTGAATCGCTGTAAAGAAAAAGCGGGTTATAGACCTTGGCCGGTGCTTCGGCAACGGCTTTGGAAGCGGCATGGGCAAAGCGATTGGAATTGCCGATGACGAAGTTTTCAAAGACGTATTTAGGCGACAGATTGGAAGAAAAATCCTGACGCGGTCCCTTTTTGGAGATGATGGGTTCCTGTGCTTTTGGTGCAGCAGCCCCGTGGTCAGGAAAAAGATCTTCTTCTTTGTTTGCCAGGTCAGGACGGATCTCTACTTCAAGGGTCATGGGCCGATTGAACTGACTTTTTAGGAAAGCCTCAATGGGTTCCTTATAATTATTTATGATCCACTCTTTGGTAAAATCATTCATCACATCAAGGAGCAGCGTATCTTCTGTGAGGGAATGCGGAACAGCCTGAGAAAGCCATTTTTTGCACCCCGACATCTTAGGAATGGACTGATCCCCATTTAGAAGGGTCTCCCATAAGGAAGAAAGGACGTCATTCTCCATAAGTAAACCACCTTTATCATCATTTTCTCGAATCCATATTATAGCATATTCGGGGTGAACTTTGGGGAGGAACTTTGCTAACCTGTGGAAAACATTGTGGACATGTGGATAACTTTTATAGTTATGTAAAATAAAAAGATGAAAAGAACAGAAATTAAGGGAATTTTGACTTTGTGCACAAGAAAAAGAATTATGCACAGAAAGTTATCCACAGGTGTGGATAACTTTGGGGAAAAGTATGAAAAAATCAAGGGTTTTAACATGCTTTCGAATATATGTTTTGTATATAACTTGGATGAGGCAGAAAAGGGATGGAATGGGTCTCGTTTTTTTGAAATGGACAGAAACAACATTTTATTAAGATATTCTATTTTTATATGATGATTTTGTATCGCATAAAAAATGAGAAAAAGGGAAGAAAAGAAGAGGTCCTTTTCTGTGTATAAATCCTTAATGTTCGGAAATAAGAAAACATATCTTTATGTGAGGAAACAGGGCTATTTTTCTATGGTTATGCCCTCTATTCTGCTTGTGGATAAAAAAGCAGTTTTTTTCCTTTTTCCACAGGCAGAAAGCAAAAATCCGCACTTATACACAGTTATCCACAGCTTTTTAAGGTTATCCCCAGAAGTTTGTGGAAAACTTTTAAACCCTGTTCCCATGGGCAAACTGACAAAGATAAAACTGGAATCAAGGTGGATAAAGGCGGAGCCTTGTGGAAAAAGAGGACTTATACACAGTTTTTTTGAAACAGCCTGTGTATAAGTCCTGTAGATGAAGGCTTAAAGGATGGAATTGTTCGGAAAATGCATCCTTTCTTTTTTCTTAACATGGTAAAAAAAAAAGGCCGCCGTATCGGCGGCAGCCTATCTTTTGAAGTGGAGCGGGCAATGGGAATCGAACCCACCTCTAAAGCTTGGGAAGCTTTCATTCTACCAATGAACTATGCCCGCATAACAACGCTATTTTACCAAAGAAAGCGGTTTTTGTAAAGGGAAAAGCAAGATGAATCGCAGGATGATCTTAAAAGGTTCCTTTGATGGTATAATGAAACCAAAAAAGTTCAAAGGAGGCTTTTTCCATGAAAGATAAAATGATTCTGGCTCTTTTGCTGGGGGTCATTTCCTTTAGCGGCAGTTCGTTTGCTGCAGTCAAAACGGCAGAGACCGTGCCCAGCAAAATCCTTGATGTCACGCTTACGAGAAATAAGATCACTTCCATTCCTGACGTGGTCTATGAACAGGTCCCCCAGCGGGGATATCCCAGCAGAGCCATGAAAATGGACCTACTCATCCCTGAGACGAAGGATAAGAAGCCCCTCATTCTTTATATTCCAGGCGGCGGTTTTATTTCTGCCAATAAAAACAATATGCCCCAGCTCGTGAACCATTTGGCAGAACAGGGCTATGTCGTGGCTGCGGTTGAGTACCGTGTGGCACCTACGGTCAAGTTCCCTGCTCCTTTGGAAGATACCAAAACAGCCCTGCGCTATCTAAGGGCCCACGCAGACCAGTATGGTATTGATCCCCGGCGGGTCGGCGTCATTGGAGGCAGTGCCGGTGGTTATTTAACGGCCCTTATGGCAACGACAAGCGGCAGCAGGGAATTTGATAAGGGAGAATACCTTCAGGAAAAAAGCGATATTACCTGTGCTGTTGACCTGTATGGCCTTTCCGATTTGACTCGGATTGGGGATGATTATTCCAAACAGGTACAGGCCCTTCATGCTTCCAGTGGTGCTACAGAAGCCCTGTGGGTCAATGGGAGCGGTGTTTTTGGCGGTAAGGACGGCGGTATTTCTGCCGATCAAAAGGCCGCGCAGCGGGCCAATCCCATTACATATATTTCTTCGACCTCGGCGCCTTTGATGCTCATGCATGGTACGGCCGATACGGTGGTATCGCCAAGCCAGACGGATCTTCTTTTCCAAGCCCTGCAGAAAAAGAAGATCCCCAGTGAACGCTATCTTGTTCCCCATGCGCCTCATGGCGGCGTCTACTGGATCCAGCCAAAGGTGCTTGAAACGATTACCGCTTATTTTGATCGCTATCTCAAAGGCTAGACGACAGCAGAAAAAAGGGTTCTTCACGTATTTTTGGGGGATTCCAAATCATACGTAGGTAAAGACAGGTAC
>UPXT01000051.1 GCA_900538365.1 uncultured Acidaminococcus sp.
TCTCAAGCAAGGATGGCAAGTAACTGCATTGAATCGGCGCGATTTCTGCGCCGAGCAAAAATAAAAAAGACGCCCAGGCGTAAGCTACCCCCAAACGTGACACGGCCCCATTGCTTCCATATATTTCAATGAAAGCAATGGGGCCAAGTAACTTCATCAAATCAGCCCGATCTTGGGACTGACCAAAAACAGTTACGCTTTATCCTGCTCCTCCTGCTGGGCCACCAGGTCCGCCAGCGTCGTACGGTCTACAACAGAATCCACGGCTTCCTGGATTTCCTTATACAGGTTCAAGGTGATACATTTTTTGGCACGGGCACAGACTGTATGACCCGGTTCCAGACAGGCCACGGGGGCAAGGGAGCCTTCGACAGCGCGCAGGATTTCTCCCGTCGTATATTCTTCCGGTGCCTTGACAAGCTTATAACCGCCTTGGGCACCGCGAGCACTTTTGACCAGTTTGGCTCTGGAGAGGGCAGTTATGATTTGTTCCAAATATTTTTCAGAGATTTCCTGGCGTTCGGATACACTGCGGATGGGAACAAAGTTTTCCTTGCCATTTATGGCAAGATCAAGCATGAGCCGCAGGGCATACCGGCCTTTCGTTGAGATCTTCATGACGTGGTTCCTCCAAAAGCATTCTTTCTGACTCTTGCCATACCATTTTACTATAATTTTCAAAAAAAATCCATACGGTTTGATAGGGATTAAAAGTGTTAGGAATTCAGCCCTTTATCGTCATGAATTTCCGGATTCCTGCATATTTTTCCTGAAGGACACGGCGGCTTTCCTCCAAAAAGGCCGTCAGGTAAGGGGCCTCGTAAAGAGCCTTTGCCGTTACAAGGTCCGTCCGGAGCATATCCGTGATTTCCTTTACGGAAAGCGGCGTAAGGGTCGCTTCCCGCGCGTCAAAAAGGGCACTCAAATGCAGCTGCGAACAAAAGGTCACGCCTAATTTACGCCGTGCAAGTTCAAATTGGGTCTCATCATCACTGATGGAAAATAGCGGGGCCGTAAAGAGGCCTTCCCGTTTAAGGACCTCCGTTACCCGGGAATAAACAGTGCTGCGTTTTTCTTTTCCAAGGATCGTGAGATCCATAAAATCGTGAAGACTCACCACACTCCCCGGTTGAAGCGTGACAGCCCTCCCCTTTTTGAGATGCTTTTTTAAATAATCTCGGTTCCCAACGAGATAAAGCGCCTCCATTCCGACAGGGATGTGCTGAAACAGCGCATAGTCCGTACAGTCCACACCCAGCAGCACATCAAGACGTCCCTCTGCAAGAAGAGGTTCCAGCTCCCTTGTATCGCCGAGTACGGTCTCTACCGTAACAGCGGGATAGGTCTTATGATACTGCTCCAAAAGATCAGGGAGAAAACATTTGGCCCGTGCCGCATTGGTACCAAGACGCACATGTCCCCGCGTTCCAGCTTCCCGCTCTTTTAGGTGCACCAGGCAGCGGCGTTCGATAAGGTCCATCTGCCGCACCGTTTCGTAAAAAATACGGCCCGATTCGGTGAGTGCAACGCGGGGAGACCGCGTAAAAAGCACGCTTCCGACTTCTTTTTCGAGCTTTTTGATATGTTCACTGAAACTTTGCTGCGTGATGTGGGCAAGGCTGGCCGCCTTGGTAAAATTGAGCGTCTTTGCAGCAAGGAGGAACATTTCATAGGAAGTTTGCATGGGCCTTCCCCCCTTTCTTTTTTATTTTATCACAGGTTTTACCCTGTGGTCCATGCAGGAACCTTCTGTTTTACGTCTGCCCCGTTTTCAGCTACACTAAAGGTAAATCAATCCCGTACCACAAGGAGGAACCTGCTATGACCCTCATCGACCCCCATGCGGAAGCTTACTATATCGGTCTTATGAACGCCGCGGGCTACCGCGACAAGGACCTCAAAAAGCCCATCATCGCCATTGTCAATTCTTGGAACGATGTCAATCCCGGCCACAAACCCTTAAAGGAGCTGGCCCAATACGTTAAGGAAGGTGTTTGGGCCGCTGGCGGCGCGCCGGCTGAATTTACGGTCCCCGCTCCCTGCGATGGCATGGCCCAACTGAGAGGCATGCAGTACGTACTCGCTTCGCGCGACCTCATTGCAGGCTCCATCGAAACCATGGTACGGGCCCACCATTTTGACGGTCTTGTCTTTTTGTGTGCCTGCGATAAGATTGTCCCAGCTATGCTCATGGCAGCCGCTTCCCTTGACCTGCCGAGCCTCTTTTTAACGCCAGGATCCATGCTCCCTTATGAGGAAAATGGCGTCACCTATGCCACACCGGACCTCAAGGAATCAATTGGGGCCTATCGGGCCGGTAAAATCGATGAAACGACCTTCTCCCGTTTCCGCCAGAATATCTGTGCCTCCTGCGGCACCTGCTCCATGTACGGCACGGCAAATACCATGGCCGTCTTTACGGAAGCCATTGGGCTTGCCCCCTTTGGGTCAGCGACCCTGCCCTTTTGCGTCTCCCAGAAGGTAAAAGAGGCCCGTGATGTAGGGGAACGGATTGTCGCTCTCACGCGGGAAAAAGTCACAGCCCGCTCTTTCCTGACCAAAAAATCCCTCGAAAACGGCATTCTCCACACATCGGCAACGGGCGGCTCCAGCAACTTTGCCCTTCACATCATGGCGATTGCTTCCGTCGCCGAAGTTCCCCTTACTTTAGAAGAATTTGATAAGATCCAGGAACAGGTCCCGGTCATCGCGAAATTTAAACCCGCCTCCCAATACAATATGGTTGACTATGGCAAAGCTGGCGGGTCCCTAGGCACGCTCAAGACCATCGCACCCTTCCTTCACAAGGATGTACCGCTTGCCATGGGCGGCACCTTGGACGAGGCCCTTGCTGCCTTTACAGGTCCCATTGATCGGAACGTGATTCACGAGCTGACAGATCCCCTATTTGAAAAGGGCTGCTACAGCGTGCTTTACGGTAACCTGGCACCAAATGGGGCCGTAGTCAAAAAAAGCGGCGTCGATCCCGCCATGTTCGTTCACCGCGGGCCTGCCGTCGTTTTTGACTCCGAAGAAGAAGTCATGGAAACCTTTCTCCATAAGGACATCAAAGCAGGGTCCGTACTCGTCATCCGGTATGAAGGCCCCAAAGGCGGACCAGGCATGCGGGAAATGAGTATTCCCGCAGCGATGCTCATCGGCATGGGACTTCAAAAATCGGTTGCCATGATCACGGACGGCCGTTTTTCCGGAGCCTCCCGCGGTCCCTGCGTTGGCCACGTTTCACCTGAAGCTTGGGATGACGGACCCATTGCCTGCGTCAAAAATGGGGATATGATCCACATCGACCTCAACGAGCATCTTCTCGAAGTGGAACTGTCTGATGAAGAACTGAGCCAGCGCAAAAAGGACATCCAAAAGCCCGACCACCCCGCTTTTGGCGTCATGAAGCGCTACCGCGACATTGTCAGCGGCGCTGAAAAAGGAGCCCTATGGTTTTACTGACGGACGGATTTGCGGAGCCTGTTCACAACTTCTGCACACGGTGCTTTGTATAAAGTGCCTTGTGCATTTTTTCTATACAAGATTTGGCAACTTCTATCGTCTATCCAGTTTTTGTATACAACGCTTCTTCATTTTAGGTGTATAATGGAACTGTACCATTTTTCGAATTATCGGATTATTCTCTATCTTTTTTCAAAGAGAGGGAAAAGCCCTGCACGCATCCATGAGGAGGTGCCCCACACCCCCTCAAGAGGGAGGTTCATCCTATGACAAGACTGTCCATTGAGACCCCGTCCAGTGCCGAAATGGTCCTGCGCGGACTCTACCGGGATATTGAGCGGCGCATCAGCGCCAGTTCGCCCGGTCTATGTCCCATCGATATGTCGCTCAGTTTCCTGCGGCTCTGTCATGCCCAGACCTGCGGGAAATGTGTACCCTGCCGCATTGGACTGGGCCAGCTGGCGGCACTGATTGAATCCGTCATGAACCGCACGGCCACACTTGAAACCATTGACCGGATCGAGCGGACGGCAAAGGTCATTGCAGACTCGGCGGACTGCGCCATCGGCTACGAAGCTGCCGTCATGGTCCTTAAAGGGGTCAAAGGCTTCCGTGATGATTACGAAGAGCACATCCTCCGCGGCCGCTGTATTACGGGACTCACCCATCCTGTTCCCTGCGTTTCTGTCTGCCCAGCCCATGTAGATGTCCCGGGCTATATTGCCCTCATCCGGGAAAAACACTATGACGAGGCCGTAGCCCTCATCCGCAAGGATAATCCCTTTCCCGGGGTCTGCGGCTATGTCTGCGAACATCCCTGTGAAGTCCACTGCCGGCGCCGCATGGTTGACGATGCCGTCAATATCTGTGGATTGAAGCGGTTTGCCATTGATCATTCAAAACCTGCGGCACCGCCCAAAAGTGCCAAACCGACGGGACGCACGGTTGCCGTCATCGGCGGCGGTCCTGGCGGTCTTACGGCAGCCTATTACCTGTCCCTTATGGGACATTCCTGTACCATTTTTGAGCAGCGGCCCCAACTAGGCGGGATGCTCCGCTATGGCATTCCTGATTACCGCCTGCCGCCGGAGATCCTTGACCGTGACATCAGTCATATCCTTTGGACGGGCATCGATGTCCATACAGGCATCTCCATTGGAAAGGATGTCAGGATTGAGAATATCCAGAAAGATTATGATGCCGTCTACATTGCCATCGGGGCCCACAGCGACAAAAAACTGCGCATCGATGGCGAAGATGCCCAGAATGTGATCAGTGCCGTCTCCATGCTGCGCGGCATTGGAGAAAACATCATTCCTGACTTTACGGGCAAGCGCATCTGCGTCATCGGCGGCGGCAATGTCTCCATGGACGCGACAAGAACGGCCAAACGCCTTGGCGCGGCAAGCGTCATTTGCCTCTACCGGCGTCGCGTCGAAGATATGACGGCCCTATCCGAAGAAATCAGTGCCGCCATGGCAGAGGGCTGCGAAATCCGTCCCCTTGAAGCGCCGGATCACATCGAAAAAGATCAGGAAGGCAAAGTGGCAGCCCTATGGACCCGGCCCCAGATCATCGGCAAGTACGGTCACGATGGCCGCCCCCGTCCGGAAAATGCAGCGGCGGACCTCACGCGCATTCCCTGCGACTACGTCATCGTTGCCATTGGTCAGTCCATCGTCACAAAACCCTTTGAACAAATTGGGGTGGCAACAGATCACGGTGCCATCAAGGCTGAGCGGTCAAGCGCCGTGCCAGGTCTTAATAATATCTTTGCCGGCGGTGACGCAGTTTCTGGACCGGCTACGGTCATCCGGGCCATTGCCGCGGGAAAAGTTGCAGCAGCCAATATCGATGCCTTTCTCGGCTTTGACCACAAGATTTCTGTCGATATCGAGATCCCGCCGGCCCACTTTACAAACACGCCGCCCTGCGGACGCATCAATCTCAAATATCACGGAAAGCCTGACTGTTCCGGTGACTTCAGCCTGCCTATAAAAGGCCTGACGGCCGAGGAAGCCCGTCAGGAAGCAAGCCGCTGCCTGCGCTGCGATCACTTTGGCTTTGGCAGCTTCAAAGGAGGGAGACAAACCGAATGGTAACACTCACCATTGACAATCAACCCGTCTGCGTTCCAGAAGGAACAACCATCCTTGAAGCAGCCAAATCAGTGGGAATCATCATCCCTCATCTGTGCTACCTCAAGGGGCTCAACGAAATTGCCGCCTGCCGCGTCTGTTCCGTTGAAGTAGAAGGGGAAACGGCCATGGTCACAGCCTGCAACAGTTCTGTTGTCGAAGGCATGGCCGTCCATACCAATTCGCCGCGGGCCCGGGAAACACGCCGCATCAATGTAGAGCTCATCTTAAGCCAGCATGACTGTCTGTGCGCCACCTGTGTAAGGAGCGGCAGCTGCCAGCTCCAGCGTCTGGCAAACTCTCTAGGCATCATTTCCCTTCCTTATGAACGGGAGCTGCCCAAAGGTGCGCGGGGGGCCTGGACCACAACCTATCCACTCTACCGTGATTATCAAAAATGCATCAAATGCATGCGCTGCATCCAAGTCTGTGACAAGATGCAAACCGTCCATATTTGGGACGTTGACGGCACCGGGTCAAGAACCACGGTCGATGTGTCCCATAACCGCGTCATCAAGGACTCGGACTGCACCCTCTGCGGTCAGTGCATCACCCACTGCCCTACAGCAGGCCTTCGGGAAAGGGACGATACGGATAAAGTCTACAGTGCCCTTGCTAGTCCTGATCTCATCCCCATTGTCCAAATCGCGCCGGCAGTCCGCACAGCCTTATGTGAAGCCTATGGCGTTTCCCCTCAGGAAGCACCCATGGGGAAACTGGCCGCTGCCCTGCGCCGCATGGGCTTCCGCTATGTTTATGATACGTGCTTTGGGGCCGACCTTACCATCATGGAAGAAGCCAACGAATTTCTCGAGAAATTCAAGAACGGGGAAACAAGGACACTTCCCCTGTTTACAAGCTGCTGCCCCGGCTGGGTACGCTTTCTCAAAGGAAAGTTTCCAGAACTGACAGACCGCCTGTCAACGTCTAAGTCCCCGCAGCAGATGTTTGGCGCCATTGCAAAGACCTGGCTTGCAAAAAAACTGGGAACGGAGCCGGAAAAACTCTTTCTCGTTTCCATCATGCCCTGCCTTGCCAAAAAAGCAGAATGCGACCTTCCCACGATGCGGACCCAGCACGGCAAGGATGTGGACTGCGTCCTTACGACACGGGAATTGATCCGCATGCTGAACGCGGACCGCATCTATCCCCACCTGCTCAAGGAAGAACCCCTCGATGATCCCATGGGAACCCATACAGGGGCCGGCACCATCTTTGGTGTGACAGGCGGCGTCATGGAAGCGGCCCTGCGGACAGCCTATTATGAAGTAACAGGAAAAGATCCAGATCCGGACCTATTTGCCGATATCCGCACCGGTCCGTCCCTCAGGGAACGGACCTACACCTTGGGCGGTGCTGACGTGCACTGCGCCGTTGTAAGCGGTCTTGGCAACGCGCGGCACCTTCTGGAAGCCATCAAAGCAGGAAAAGTCCATTATGACTTTGTGGAAGTGATGGCCTGCCCGGGCGGCTGCAGCGGCGGCGGTGGCCAGCCTATTTCCATCGATGATGAGGAGCGGGCTGAAAGACGCGGCAAAGGCCTCTATGCCCTTGACCAAAAGATGCCCCTGCGCCTAAGTCACCGCAATCCTCAGATTGAGGCCCTCTATGCGGAATTCCTCGGTAACCCCCTCAGTGAAAAAGCAGAGGAACTGCTCCATACTGATCAGGGGGCGTGGGAGGTGACAGACTGTTACTAGTTTTAGTCAGCCCAAAAAACGGGCTGATTTGCTGCCGTACGTGAACCCCTTTCTAAAAATGGAAAGGCCTGGCAAAAACCGCCCGGCTCATCCACCGTCAAAAGCCGCATGCCGCCTCATTTAATGAAGCAGCATGCGGCTTTTGGACCCTCGCCTTGGCAAGGCGAAAGAACCTGACAAAGACGGCAGCTCACTTGAGCGCTCTGTCACGACTTCTCGTTTTGCTTTTTCTAAGGCATAGAGGGCGCTTGCGAATCGATTGGCGATGCCCTTACCCAGTCCCCAATTCTTGTGCAGCGTCGTCAGCCTGCAGCTTTATGCCTCACATCCAAACCCATCTGAGCCCCAATCGAACCATATAAATGGAAAAACATAAAGGCATCAAACAGCGGCATTATCTCAATAACTCGCATCTTCGGTGGAAGCGGGGCCACCTCGCAGCTGGACCCAAACTGCCCCCTGACGGCGGTTCGGTTCCGCGTCTCACAGGCTTTCAGCCTTGCGGCAGTGCAGCGTCAAGGCAGATTCAGAGCAATTTCTGCGCCAAGGCCATTTTACACGGCCCGATAGCGGTTCTTCCCCTCCACTGTTTCATACCTTACCTTCCCCCGCAGACGAAGGTAGTCCAGGTGGGCGACAGTTTCGCCGACAGCAAAGAATTTTTGGGCAAGGGGAAATTCTTCCCAATTGCGGGAGCGGATCTTCCACTGCATGCGGCCTGCAATTTCATAGGGCGTCAGCCCCGGCTGTTCGGTTACGATACGAAGCGCTTCGGCAATGCGGCGCTCATGGTGCTCCCGAAGGGCTTTTACCCGTTCTTTCACGGTGCCCATGACGCGGCGATGACTTGGGAAGGGATGAGGCGCTTCAAGGTTCTCCACTTTCCCCAAACTCTCAAGATAATCGCCTAAGGAGTCCGTCACATGTTCCCAGTCGCAGATATTCGGAGAAATGGTAAAGAGAATATGGTCTCCGGAAAAAAGCCACCCTTCCTTCGGCGCGTAAAGGCAGAAATGGCCCGGCGTATGGCCTGGCGTCCAAATCGCCTCAAGGTCTACGCCGCCATAGTGCAGTTTGTCACCGTCTTCAAGGTACGTGTAGCCGTCAAACGGTTCCGGTCCTTTCGTTTGGGCAGGATTGACGCGGCGCAGGCCATCCGTCTCTTCTTTCGTAAAGCCGTTTTGGATGCATTTTTCGTAGCGCTTGTCCCAGAAGGTCGGATTCTTGAGATCGCCCATGACCGCACCATCAATGCGGCTGATGTAAATCCTGCACCCATCACGGTGCAGGAACGTCGACTGTCCCGTATGGTCATTGTGGACGTGGGTCAAAAAGATATCTGTCCGCGCAAGGTCCACGCCGACAGCGGTCAGTTCTTCTACCATGGCCTTACGGCACGTTTCTTCATTGAAGCCCGTATCGATGAGAAGGTTGCGCTTTCCTGTAATGAGATAGCTGTTGAGGGCCTTTAGGGGATTTCCCACGAGAGGGATTTCCAGGCGCCAGAGATTGTCAGCAAGGTGTTCTGCCATGAGAGGACCTCCACTAGTTCATGAGGGGATCCGGGCCAAAGCGGTTGTCGCCAGCCGTTCCCTTTTTGCAAAAGAGAAGGAAAAGAAAGTACAGATTGACGAATGGAATCATAAGCAGGAAAAGGCTCCCCCACGACCGGTCAAGGTCATGGAAGCGCCGCAGGGCAAGGCCCAGCTGAAGGACGGACAAAAAGGCATCGATGATCCGCGCTGCAAGTTCCCCCAGGGTAAAGGAAAAGCCCGCATCCATGACGGCCATGTGAAGGAGCTCTTCGCTGCTTGGATGGTTCGGCTGGAAAAGCCCAAAGAAAAAGACCAAAAGGACCTGAAGTCCCATCAGGATGAGGATGCGCTGGAAATAGCGTTTCCTGTTGAGGCGTCCCCGAAAACCCAGGAACTTATCTTGAAGCGAAGCATCATGCCACGGTTCGTATTGGGGCCCCGCCGCAAAAGGCGTCTTTGCTTCCTCCGTCGATGCGCCGCAGGCGTCGCAAAAGGTAGCATCATCGGGCAGAAGATGCCCGCAGTGTTTGCAGAATTGAGTCATGATTGCTCCTTTGGGCCTTACCGGCCCCACCCCCGAGTGCCTTTCAGCATCTTTCGGGAAAATTCCTAAAAAAGATCATTTTGTAAATCATACCCGAAACGGGGACTTTATGCAAGCAAAGAGGGCGCCAAGGAAAACTCCTTGAACGCCCTCGTACGAAAGCTTACAAATTGGATTCTGTGAGGAAAAGCAAGGTCGCTGTCAACGGTAAAAGCGGATTTTGCGCCATGAGTCTTGCCGATGCCGAAAGACGCCCAATGAAGCGATCCTCATCCTGACGCATCACGGCATGCTGTACAGCCGTTCCATGTCCCTGCGGAAAGGGTACCCCGTCAAGCGACAGGGCCTCACACGCAGCGGTGCTCCCTAAAAGCAGGACCCCTGTTGAAAATACAGTCAGTACCACCTGTTTTGTCTTATTTCCCATCATCATCAACTCCCAACCTATCCTTGCTGCCGATGTGATTCATCGTCTGCTTTCCTATGGGGACTTGACCCCGTGCTACTGATTATAACGTAACATTTTCTGATGAAAAAAGCAAGATGATTGGTATGTATTGTAACGATTTTGAATCAATGGGATGGAATCAAGAAATTTTAGTGATAGGAGAGAAGATGGAAAAATAGGAAGCTGTCTTGGAGCCTTTCGCTCTGGCTGTGGCGCATAAGGCCCGATGGGAAAAGACGGCGCTGCTTATTTTTTTAGTCGAAGCGGTTCCTGCGCCAAATAAATCATCAGCACTCCAACCCACCCGTTACTCTCTCATCGACTCCGTTTTCTACGCTTGCCTTGATGGCAAGGGTAAGCCCTTCCACAATCATTTCCAAACACATACTGGGTTCATTTTTTAGGCAGGCGGCCTGTTCCGGAAGGTACGGCACATGGATAAAGCCGCCGCGGCGTCCTTTTCCTTCTTTTTTCAGGAGATCCATGAGACCATAAAAGACATGGTTGCAAACAAAGGTCCCCGCCGAGTTTGACACCTGAGCGGGAATCCCAGCTGCCGTAAGCCGCATTACGATGCGCTTGATGGGAAGTGTCGAAAAATAAGCTGCCGGGCCATCCGGCACAATCATTTCGTCGATGGGCTGGAAGCCTTTGTTGTCCGGGATGCGGAAGTCGTCGCAATTGATGGCAGCCCGTTCGGGTGTAATGGCCATGCGTCCCCCCGCCTGCCCGACGGCAATAATGAGTAAGGGATCAAACTGCTCGATGCCGCGCTTGATAGCTGCAAGAGCCTCATAACGGACCGTTGGAATCATGAGGGCATGCACGGTATGCTGCCCGTCAAGCACTTTTCCATCAAGGCGTTTTACGGCTTCCCAAGCTGGATTGATGGATGAGCCGCCAAAGGGATCGAAGCCGGTCACTAAAATCTCCATAAATTCTCCTTCCACCGCTAAAATGCGTAAAAAACTGTTCTTATGGCTGATAACGCCTACTGTGCCCATCAATTCGGCGCCCTCCGGTCGGGACGCTTTGGCGCCGGCGTTCTGGTCCTTTGCCTTTTTCCATTTACCTTTTTCGAATATGGCTCCAGATTGGCCCAGATGCTAGGAAAAACGCGAAGCAGGCTGACGACGGCGTACAAGATTTGGGTACTTCTAGGAAGCCTGCCGCGTTTGACAACGCAGATGGACCGATATGGACTGTAGGCGAAAAAGGTTTCCTACATCATCCGAAAAAATTCCAAGAAGTGGCTCGCCCGACGAAGGCATTTTTTCGGGCGACTTTACATGAGATTGTGTATCGCAACATTTTACGATGCGCCATGCCTTCATCGCCATCTCATAAATCTTGAAAAGGTAATGAAGGCACGTCGTGCAGAAAATCGGAGCGATTTTTGCTCCGAGTATTAACATGGGGGGAGTCAATTCTATGACAAGAAACTACCTCCGTGGTATAATATCTCCATCATAACCTCGAAAGGAACCTCATCATGCCATCATCCATCGTTCGAAAAGCCGTAGTCCCTGTCGCAGGCTTTGGTACGTCCTTTCTTCCTGAAACCAAGACGATGCCCAAGGCCATGCTGCCCATTGTCGATATTCCCGCCATCCAGTTTGTCATTGAGGAAATCACCAAGAGCGGCATCGAAGAAATCCTCCTCATCAGCGGCCATGCCAAACGCGCCGTCGAGGATCACTTTGATTCCTCCCCAGAACTGGAGGACCAGCTCTTCCAGTCCGGTAAGACCGCCCTTTTGGAACAGATCCGCGACATTTCTAAAGTGAATTTTCACTACATCCGCCAAAAGCAGCAACGCGGCCTCGGGGACGCTATCCTCTGTGCCAAAGACTTCATCGACGGCGAGCCCTTTATCGTCGCCCTTCCTGACGATATCATCCTAAACGACGAAGAAATGGGTCTTTCCCAGCTCCTGCGCCAGTTTGAAACTACCCAATCGACCATCCTTGGCTGCTGCGAAGTTAGGGCAGGGGACGTCTCCAAATACGGCATCGTTTCGGGCGAAAGGGATGAAACTCATTCAGGCCTCATCCGCGTCCATGACATCATGGAAAAACCTGTTACTGAAAAGGCTCCCAGCCATCAGGCCGTCTTTGGACGCTATATCATTACGCCTGACGTCTTTGATTATCTGGAACTCACACCAAACGGCCTTAACGGACAGATCCAGCTGACCGATGCCCTGCGCGCCATGAGCCACAACGAGCCTATGTATGCCTACAATATAAAAGGCCATTTCTATAACGTCGGTGATAAAATGGGCTACCTCAAAGCCGTTGTCGACTATGGTCTGCGCCGCAAAGACCTGAAAGATGATTTTGCCGCTTATCTCAAAGACTTTGTCTCTAAAATGGAATCATGAACATAAGAGCTATGAAGCATGCTGCTTCATAGCTCTTTGAGTTTCTGCAATTGACCCTATCTTATATAACTTGTTTCTATCTATCAGAAAATATGATGATGGGAAAAGGAAGAAATGCCCCTCAGCGTCCCCAATATAGGGACTTTTTATGATATAATATCTTAATATGATATCAACTTAACAAGTTGCAGACATGTTACTCTTTAATCCCTACAAGAATGATTTTGTCATGGTGCCAGATACGTAAAAGAATGGGTTGTACCGGTTCGATGCGGGTCCCCGGCACTTTTTATTGAGTATGCATAGGGGAAAACCCTTTAGAACTATAGATTTTCTATGAATATATTTTGGAGGAGACTTGTCATGTACGACTATCTGATTGTTGGTTCCGGCCTTTTTGGCAGCGTCTTTGCTCATGAAATGCACAAAAAAGGAAAATCCTGCCTTGTCCTCGAACGCCGTCCCCATGTTGGCGGAAACATTTACTGCGAAAACAAGGATGGCATCAATATCCATACCTATGGCGCCCACATTTTTCACACGTCGAACAAAAAAGTCTGGGACTACGTGAATCAGTTCGTTGAATTTAATAACTACGTCAATTCTCCCGTTGCAAACTATAAAGGCGAGCTCTACAATTTACCCTTTAACATGAATACCTTTACGAAAATGTGGGGGGTTGTAACACCTAAGGAGGCGGCTGAAAAGATTGCCCAGCAGCGTGCTGAAGCAGGCATCACAGATCCAAAAAATCTCGAAGAACAAGCCATTTCTCTTATCGGGACGGACATCTATACAAAGCTCATCAAAGGCTATACGGAAAAGCAATGGGGGAGAAGCTGCACGGAGCTGCCGGCATTCATTATTAAACGCCTCCCCGTTCGTTACACCTTTGATAATAACTATTTCAACGATCGCTACCAGGGCATTCCCGTGGGCGGCTACAACAAGCTTATCGAAGGGCTTCTTGCTGGCATTGAAGTCCGTACTGGTGTGGATTATCTAAAGCGCCGCGACGAATACAAAGATATGGCAAAAAGGATTGTCTATACCGGTCCCATTGACGAATACTTTGACTACAAACTGGGCACCCTGGAATACCGCGGCCTGCGTTTTGAAACGGAACGCCTCGAAGAAGAAAATCATCAGGGTGTCGCCGTCATGAACTATACGGACCGCGAAACGCCTTGGACCCGCATCATCGAACATAAACACTTCGAATTCGGGAACCAGCCCGTAACCTATGTGACGAAGGAATACCCGGCAGACTGGAAGCCCGGCGAGGAAGCGTATTATCCGGTGAATAACGAAAAGAATCAAGCCCTCTATGCAAAATACGCCAACCTTGCTGAAAATGAACAAAACGTCATCTTCGGTGGCCGCCTTGCGGAATATAAGTATTATGATATGGATGATGTTGTTGAAAGTGCTTTAAAAGTCGTGAGTTGTGAGAAGAAATAGCTGTCAAGCTGTCCCAATCAGCGCTTACGCTTCTGATTTGCTGTCAAGCTTCAAAAGCTATTTTGACGGTTTTTTATATGTACTCAAAATAGTTATTAAATGCAGCTTATTCATGAAGGGATTCCCACCTATGAACTATAGAAACTTTAATGTATGGAAAATATCTGTTAGTCTTGCTCTATCTACTTATAAGACACTGAAAATATTGCCGAAGCATGAGTTTTATGGGATTGCTGATCAGATGAGAAGAGCCGTAGTCTCAATACCTTCAAATGTAGCTGAAGGAGCAACCAGAGAGCCTGATAAAGAGTTTAAAAGATTTCTCTACATTGCTATGGATCAGCCGCTGAACTAGAAACACAATTTATAATTTGCCAAGCCGTTGGATATCTTGATTCTGAGGTTGTGAAAGATAGAATTCAACAAATTTCTACTGTTAAAGTTATGCTTTCAAAACTTATTAAAAAGATGATTGGCTAATTCAGTTTTTTTAATGGTTTTGGGCATTTAAGCGTTAATCTTTTAAGCCAATGCCGAAGGCTTGAGACATCTAGGGCCAAGGGCCCGAGACAGCTTGACAGCCAAAGTTTATCTGCTTTTAAACTGATAAACTTGAGACAGCTGGGCCAAAAAGTACAAAATCTAGAAGAAATGGATGTGACATACATTTTATGGACATCAAAATTCTAATCGCTACTCACAAATCCTATTGGATGCCCGAGGAGACCATTTATCTTCCACTGCAGGTGGGGGCTGAAGGGAAAAAAGATTTGGGCTATGTAAAGGACAATACCGGCGATAACATTTCTGCTAAAAATGCTAACTTCTGCGAACTGACCGGCCTTTACTGGGCCTGGAAAAACCTCGACGCTGATTACGTTGGTCTCGTCCACTATCGCCGCTATTTTACGAGAAAAGAAGTCCATGATATTGAAAAGAAAAAATCCCAAATCCTTACGAAAGAGGATTGGGAAAACTTGTTGTCTCGCTATCCCGTTATCGTCCCCGATAAACGCAAATACTACATTGAAAGCAATCGGTCCCATTATAACCATGCCCATCATCCGGAGGGCCTTACTATAACGGAGCAGATCCTTATCGAAAAGCATCCTGAATATCTTCCGGCTTTCAATAAAGTTATGAACCGCACATGGGCCCATATGTTCAACATGTTTGTCATGAGACAGGATCTTTTTAACGACTATATGACCTGGATGTTTGATGTTCTTTTTGAACTTGAAAAACGAGTCGATATTACGGGCTGGGATCCTTATGAGTCTCGTATCTATGGATTTGTCAGTGAACTGATGCTCGACGTATGGCTTGAAAAGAACCACACCATCTATCATGAGCAGAATGTTTCCTTTATGGAAAAGCAGAACTGGTTCAAAAAGGGTGGAGCGTTCTTGAAAAGAAAAGTGTTTGGGAGAGATGGGAAATGAATGACGTGACAAATCCCTTGATTAGCGTAATCATGCCAATCTATAATGTCGAATCTTATCTGGAACGTTCTGTTCAATCGGTGCAACAGCAAGACTATCAAAATTTGGAGATAATCCTTGTAGATGATGGATCTACGGATAAGAGTGGCTTGCTGTGCGATAAAGTTGCAGAACAAGATAATAGAATTAAGGTCATACATAAGAAAAATGGAGGCCTTTCTGATGCGCGCAATGTAGGAATTCGCAGTTCTAGAGGAGCTTATATTACCCTCGTAGATTCTGATGATGAAATTGACCATGACTGCATCAGCTATTTATATTCGCTTATAGAACGCTATCATTGCCCAATGTCTTTGTGTACGCATCGTATTTATTATGAACGTTCTAAAAAAAATGTTGAACTCGGCAATCGTGAAGAATGCAAAATGGATGCTAAAACTTGTATCCGGAAAATGTGTTACCACGACCAGGTTGATACCTCAGCGTGGGGAAAGTTATATCATAGAAATTTGTTTTCCAAAATTGAGTACCCTGTTGGAAAAAAGTTTGAAGATATCGGCACTACATATAAGTTGTTTATCCAAAGTAAAATTATTGCCTGCGGATTTAATCCAAAATACACATATCACATTAGAGAAAATTCTATTACGACGAGCTCGTTTAATCCGTCTAAATTAGATTTATTAGAGATGACAGATAAAATGGAAGGTAAATTGCAAGTTGAATTTGAACAACTATAATCAAGAAACACACTCAATAGCA
>UPXT01000052.1 GCA_900538365.1 uncultured Acidaminococcus sp.
TTAAGCTGCAACACAATCTTATAGGGGTCTCCCGAGAAAATGTTGACACATACCTAGTGTCCTTCTATGCTGAAAAAATCCCCCTGCTGTGATATAATAATGTGTCAACTTAACTAGACAAGGAGAGATCATCCATGAGTTCAACCAACCTCGAAATGGGTATTGTCGGTCTGCCGAATGTAGGCAAGAGCACCCTCTTCAACGCCATTACCAAAGCAGGGGCTGAAGCGGCCAACTATCCATTCTGCACCATAGAGCCCAACGTCGGCATCGTTGATGTCCCCGATCCGCGGCTCCAGGTCCTGAGCGACCTATACCATTCCAAACGTATTGTTCCGGCCGGCATGAAATTTGTCGATATTGCAGGCCTTGTAAAAGGCGCTTCCAAAGGCGAAGGCTTGGGCAACAAATTCCTCAGCCATATCCGCCAAACCGACGCCATTGCCGAAGTGGTGCGCTGTTTTGAAGACGGCAACATCACCCACGTCGAAGGAACCATTGACCCCATCCGTGATATTGAAATCATCAATACGGAACTGTGCCTGGCTGACCTTGAATCAGTGGAAAAGCAGCAGCTCAAGGTCCAGAAGCTCTTAAAGAGCGGCGATAAGACGGCACCTGCGAAAAATGCTCTCCTGACCCGTCTCGTCAAGGCCCTCGGGGACGCCAAACCGGCCCGTCAGGTGGAAATGACAAAGGACGAGAAGGAGATGATCCGTGAACTTGATCTCCTCACCTTGAAACCAATCCTGTACGTAGCAAACGTTTCCGAAGAAGAAGCCGCTGATGCGTCCGGCAACCCCCATGTGAAGGCCCTGACGGAATACGCCGAAAAAGAAGGGGCCCAGGTCATTACCATCTCCGCCAAGGTCGAAGAGGACATTGCTTCCCTGCCGGCGGACGAAGCCAAGGAATACCTTGAAATGGAAGGCCTCACCGAAGCTGGTCTAGACCGCCTCATCAAAGCAGGGTTTTCCCTCTTGGGTCTCCAGACCTTCCTCACGGCGGGGGAAATGGAATCCCGTGCCTGGACCATCGTCAAAGGATCCACGGCACCTCAGGCAGCCGGCAAGATCCATTCGGACTTTGAAAAAGGCTTCATCCGTGCAGAAATCGTTTCCTACGATGACCTCGTTGCCTGCGGCAGCAAGCAGGCTGCCCGTGAAAAAGGCCTTGTGCGACTGGAAGGCAAGGACTACATCATGCAGGACGGCGATGTCGTCGAATTCCGCTTCAACGTGTAAAGGGGAGTGAAGGCCATGCTTTTTGATACCCATATGCATGCCGATTATTCCTGTGATGCCGAAATGACCCTCAAGGAAGCAAGGGTTGCGGCTAAGGCCGCAGGTCTTGGCATGATCCTGACGGAACACTGGGACCGGGACTACCCGACAAACCCAGAAAGTTTTATTTTTGACATCAACGATTACTTCAAGAAAAACGCTCCCTATCGGAGTGACACCGTTCTCCTTGGGATTGAAATGGGTCTCCAGCCCCATACCATCGAAGACGACCGGATTGTCGCAAAAAGCCATCCCTTTGATGAAATCGTTGGCTCCATGCACTGCTATCGCGGCCAGGATATGTATGAACGGACGACCTACGACGGCGTTACCAAAGATCAGGCCGTGGGGTACTATCTTGAGGATTCCCTCAAATGCCTCGAACAGGATCCGAACTTTGACACCTATGGTCATATCGACTATATCTGCCGCTACTGGCCCTATGAAGATAAGAACCTCCATTACAGCGAGCATGCTGACCTGTGGGACGAGGTCATGAAGCATCTCATCCGCCTCGATAAGAGCATCGAAATCAATACGCGGCGCCTTGCCGTGCCCGGTGCAGTGGAGTCCCTGACGGAACTTTATATGCGCTATGCCGAATTGGGTGGTAAGTACGTAACCTTGGGCAGTGACGCCCATGTGGTAAAAGCCGTGGGGATGAACTTTGATGTGGCCCAAAAGATCGCTGAGACGGCAGGACTTACTATCGTCTACTACAAAAAAAGACAGCGCCAGCTGCCGAAATAAAGGAAAGGCCGTGAAGGAGATTTCTTTCACGGCTTTTTCCCTATCAAATAGCCGAAAAATGGGCTTTCCATGGAACGCCTTTGCAGCGAAAAATAGATTATTACTTTAAAAATGAAACGCAAATGCAACGAAAAAAATTACGTTGCATTTGCGTTGTGCTTTTTTAGGCTCATGGTATGAAATTCAATCGGATGGGAGGGAGGTTTTTCATGAAAGAAAACAAGACGCTCGAATGTGAACATACTCCCGCCTATAGAGGCGGGAGTATGTTCACAAACAGTAAGTGCTTACGCCAATTTTGGTACCGGAAAGATTCTTTTTGGCGTGGATGATGGAAATAAGATTGGTATTATAAATCCAAAAGAGGTTTGTCTCGATATCGAAAATAAAATCAATGACGTGATAGAACCAAGACCTCATTAAAAGAAAAGAAATTTTAAACTGAGTGAAGAAATTCCATGAATTTGTGCATAGATTTCTAAAATAAGTAAAGAACGACCGATTTTAGTGATATGCTTGATTGAAATATAGAACTTTTCGTATAGAATCTCCTAAAATAAGTGAAGAAAATCCAATTTTAGCAGAGGAATTCTATCAAATTCCCCAGTTTCTATATAAAAAATAAAAGAGTCGTCAAAATGAATTCATGAAATCCGCTCTTGACGATGGAAGGCAACAGGCTATGCTTTTTTCATTTTGTTTCGTAGAAGGCATCTTTCCTTTTCTTGTAAAAACGGCATCGTGCCACACAAAAATCACCTTTTCCGCATGATAATTTGATTGAGCTTTGGCATCGTACCTGATATAATGGAAGCACCATTTTGAAGGAGGACTTCCATATGCGCCGACAGCGTTTAGGCATCATGGGCGGGACCTTTGACCCCATCCATAATGGACATCTTGCGATTGCCCGCGCCGCTATGGACGCCATGGCCCTTGATCGGGTCCTTTTCATTCCCGACTATTTGCCGCCCCATAAAGCGGCTGGCTGGGCGCCAGCTGGGGACCGCATGGCCATGACCCTTCTTGCGACGATGGACGAACCGCGTTTT
Source organism: uncultured Acidaminococcus sp. (assembly GCA_900538365.1). GTDB lineage: Bacteria > Bacillota > Negativicutes > Acidaminococcales > Acidaminococcaceae > Acidaminococcus. Next base: position 3,086 of record UPXT01000052.1, read on the forward strand.
TTGGTGTCCGATATGGAACTGGTCCGCAAGGGTCCTTCCTATACGGTCGATACCATACGGATCCTCCATCGCCGGTGGCATCGCTTTTATGACCTGTACTTCATCATTGGCGGGGATTCGGCCGAAGCCCTTGATACGTGGTACCGCATTGAAGAAACGATGCGCTGGTGCACCTTCCTTGCCATTGGACGGGTTGGGTACAGAGAGCGTCATGAAGATGTGACAAAACGGCTGGCCCAAAAAGGACTCACCCGCCTTGTGTGGATCGACGCCAAAGCCCCGGATATTTCTTCCACCATGATCCGGCAGCGCCTTTCCCGCGGTGAATCCATTGATGGGCTTGTTCCTCGGACTGTAGTGGACTACATGAGACAGAGAGACCTCTACCGTCGGTAGGGGCTCTCTTTTTTGTTGGGTAAAGGGTCAGCCCAACAATCGGGGCAGACTCGTGCGAAAATGAAAGAAGCCAGCCGCCGGCCCAAAACCGCCCCCTCTGGTTGGGACGCTTTGGCGCCGCGCCTTTGATTCTTTTTCCCTTACGGTCTTTTGCTTGACAGCCTCCTTCTGGTCGTTTCGCCAGCTGCCGCAGGCAGCCTTCGCCAAGCTGCGAAAGCAGATCCTTAGCCCACATTTCATCGGCGCGATTTGCGTGCCGATTTCAATTCAAGTAAGGAGCTACATCATGGATTTTTCTCAAATGAAAGAACAGCTTCGCCAAAGCCTTCAGCCAAAGCGCTTTGAACACAGTGTGGCCGTCAGTGAAACAGCCCTTATGCTTGCCCGTCATTACGGCATTGACGAAGACAAAGCCGCCCTTGCCGGCTTGCTCCACGACTGTGCCCGCAAGTATCCGACCAAGGATTTTGTGGATGTGGCAAAAAAGCTGGGCGTACCGCTCACGGATATCGAAAAGGCGCAGCCCATCCTTATCCATGCCCTCCTGGGTCCAATTGTAGCCAAGCGGGACTATGGCGTTACTGATGAGGACGTCCTGTCTGCCATGCGTTACCACACAACGGGCAAAGCCCATATGACGGCCCTTGAAAAAATCATTTATCTGGCAGACCTCACGGAACCGCACCGTGACTTTCCTACCGTGGACGAAATGCGGCGCCTTACGATGAAGGATCTCGATGAGGCTATGATTGCTGCCTATGCCAATACGATGGAGTACCTGATGCATCAGCATCTTTTGATCCATCCGGATTGTCTGGACGGCTATAATGATCTGGTCCTTGCGGCCAAACATAATAAGAAGGAGTAATCGCAACCCATGAGTGATATGGAACAACCAGGCGTGAAGAAAAAGAAAAAGCGGCTCCGCAAGGGACGTGTCTTCCTTCTTCTCATCCTTTTGATTGGGATCTTGTGCGGCGGCTTCATGGCTGGCATGGGCCTTTATGACCGATTTTTCAGTGCCGATGATCCCGTACCTAAACAGAAAGAGGACCAACTCCTTACGGAAGAGCCCCTTTCAAGCCGCATCAACGTCCTGCTCCTTGGTAAAGATGACGGGGACAGCGAGGATATGAATAACCCCGATGCACCGAAGCGGACAGACTCCATGATGGTCGTCAGCTTTGACCCTGAGAAAAAACAGATTGCCATCGTCGGACTGCCGCGTGACACACGGGTCACCATTCCTGGCCGTCGGGGGCATGACAAGATCAATGCCGCATACGCCTACGGCGGTACCAAACGGGCCGTGCGCACGGTGGAACAGCTTCTCCAGATTCCAATCAACTACTACATGGTTGTTGATTGGCAGGGCTTCATTAAAGTGATTGATATGCTGGGCGGTGTGGACCTATATGTTGATAACAACATGGATTATGAAGATCCCTACGCCAACCTAAAGATCCACCTCAAAAAAGGCTACCAGCACCTGGACGGTGAAAAAGCAGGCCAGTATGTTCGCTTCCGTCATGATGAATTGGGCGATATTGGCCGTGTGGAGCGCCAACAGAAATTTATGAAGGCCCTGGCCGGGCAGTTCTTTACCTTTACAAACATGCTGAAGCTTCCCATGATCATCAACACCGGCCTTGACTACATTGATACGGACATGAACCTGATGACCATGATCCGTGCCGCCAATTGCTTCCGCATCTTTGGCGAAAACTCCATCAAAAGTGAAATGCTCGATGGCGATTTCAAGACCATCGATGATATCAGTTACTGGGTCACGACGCCGTCCCAGGTTTCGCACACACTCGATAAACTGGGGATTCCCCATAAAAGAATTACAGAAATTTAAGGAGGTTCCATCCATGAATCCAAAAGAACTTGCAAACGCCATTGCCGCCGCTGCCGCTGACAAAAAAGCAAAAGATATCCTGCTTCTCAATATGGTTGGCCTGTCCCCTGTGACGGACTACTTCATGATCTGTTCTGCCCAGAGCGCGACCCAGGTCCGGGCCATCGCAGACAGCATCGAAGATAAACTGGCCGAAATACACGGTATCCTGCCCTCCCACAAAGAAGGCTATACCGAAGGCAACTGGATCCTTATGGATTACGGCGATTGTGTGGCCCATATCTTCCGGGAAACGGAACGCGACTTTTACAACCTGGAACAGCTCTGGGCCGATGCTCCGTCTGAAGCCTATGTGGAAACGGAAGGAGAAGCATGAGCCCGAAAAAAGAACCGGCCAGCGTCAAGACCATTGGCAGCCATCGCGTTGGCGATGTTGTAGAACTTGCGGCCGTGCGTATGAATGACCAGGGCGTTTTTCTTGATGCTGGAACGGGGAATACCAGTGATGATATCCTCCTTCATAAGCACCAGATGACGTCGCCTGTTTCTGTTGGTGACAAGGTCAAGGTCCAGCTCTACCTCGATGCCAAGAACCGGATCACGGCGAGCATGAAGCTTCCCAAGATGCGGGAAGGTCAGCTGGGATACGTCAATGTCATCTCCGTAAATAGGATGGGCGGATTCGTCGATATCGGCGCTGAACGCGGCGTCTTTTTGCCTTATAGCGAAATGCGGGGTCATGTTTCCCCTAATCAGCATATCTGGGTGAAACTCTATCGTGATAAGTCAGGCCGTCAAGCCGTGACCATGCGTGTCGAAGAAGACATGGAACGGGCCAGCCGCCCGGCAGAAGGTGTCAAAGTGGGGGATACCCTCACAGGGACCGTCTACAATATCCTTAAGGATGGCTTTTTCCTCTTCACAAAAGAACGCTATATCGCTTTTATCCATCGCAGTGAAGTCCCCGGCGGACGCCTTGACTTTGGTCAGCGCGTCACAGGCCGCGTTACCTACGTTCGCGAAGATGGACACGTCGATATGTCCCTGCGCCTGGTCAAAGAAGAAGCCATGCTGGACGATGCAGATAAGATCCTCTTCTTTCTCGAAAAACGTAATGGCACCATGCCTTATTCCGATGATACGCCGCCGGCCATCATCAAAAGCGTCTTTGATATTTCTAAATCTGCATTTAAGCGCGCCTTGGGCCGCCTTATGAAAGAAGGCAAAGTCGTGCAGGAAGATGGGTGGACAAGTTTAAAGAAATGAAAGTGAAGAAAAGACCACGCTCTAGCAGCGTGGTCTCTTTGGCTGTCAAGCTGTCTCATTCAGGGCCCGCCCTGAATGGCTGTCGAGCGAGCGAGGGGAAAGGATGCTGTGGTGCTGTGGGGCTAAGGCAGGCTAAAAGACCGTGAGGGCGGCGCCAAACCTTCTCCCATTGGAATCTTTTGGTCGAGTCTTTCCCATGGGGTTTTTGCCTTAGAGACGGCGAAAGCCGTTCCGCCTTACCAAGGCGGGGGACCATCAAGTGAGGTCATAACATGACCTCCTTAATGGTGGTGGATGAGGAGCGGAGCGACGTCTCATCATGAGCGGTAGCGAAGCAGATTCGCCCGGAGTTTCGAAGGACGCTTTTGGAGCGAAGCGGAAGTCCGAGAAACATGTTTGAGAGCGAATTAAGTTCCGCCCCCTCCCGTAGGGCGGTTTGGGGCGGTGCCTCACAGGGCCTTCCCTCTCAATTTCGTGACAGCACGATAGGCATGCGGTATAATAGACTTCCAACTACAATCCTACGGAGTGATCACAGTGGAAGAACGGACCCGCGGACCGAGACGGGATACACGAACACGCAAGCCGATGACGCCGCAAGAGCGGCGCAATCTACTCTACAAGCGCTGGCGAAAGGCAGAGCAGCAAAAGGTCGATGCCAAGGAACTGCGGGACCCTACAACCTGCGACATGGTTGTCTTTGACCTTGAAATGGCTGGCTACGCCGAAGATGATATCATAGAAATTGCTGCCATCAGGGTAGATTTTTTGGGTCGACAGACAGCTGTTTTTCGAGAGCTGATCCGACCTAGGACGAAGATCAGCAAACGCGTTACGGAAATGACGGGCATTACGCGGGACATGGTGAAGGATAAACCTCAGCTCCCCGAGGTTCTAAAACGTTTTTTTGCCTTTGTGGAAGACCGTGCCGTCATGGGCCACGATATCGGCTACAACGATATCATGGCCATCAACCTTGCCTGCCGCCGTTACGGCATGAAGGCCTTCCGCCCGCCTTTTTTAGATACGTCGCGCCTCATCCTGCGCCACCTCTCCCGTGAGGCCGTAGGCGGAAAAACAGGCCTTGCAGCGCTCCTCGCGCACTTCAATATTCCCGTCCATCGCTATCATGAAGCTCTGGCAGACTGCGAAGCTACGCTCCTTCTTTATGAAGCCATTGCAAAAGAAATCAGGAAACAAAAAAACTAAGGCGGCAGGAAAAGACCTGTCCTTCATTTCGAAGGATGGGTCTTTTCCATAATAAAAAATCCATGTGACCGAAGTCACATGGATTTACGTTCAAATTGGTGGAGACAAGGAGGATCGAACTCCTGACCTCTTGCATGCCATGCAAGCGCTCTCCCAGCTGAGCTATGCCCCCAAAAGACTTGTTCATTATAGCTCAAGTACGCCGCTGTTGTCAATATATTATTTTTGAAAAGAAATCGCTCCGACTTCCACCATGATGTGCCTCCACTCCTTGATTCATTAATCTATAGATGCAAGGAAGGCATGACGATTCGTACGACCATCAAGAGATTCATGATATGAATCCGCTTGATGGTCCCCCGCCTTGGTAAGGCGGATCGATGCGTTGCAGCGAGTTCAACGGAAAAAGATCGGACGCAGGACGTTCCAAGCGCCATTGTGCTTTCTATTTCAAAGGACCGACCTCTCACAAAAGCTAAATAAGAACCAAGAGTCCAAACCCGAACCTGCGTCTACGTTCGGTTTTGGCCTTCTCTTATGGTTTTTAGCTTACGATCTTTTGCGTTACAATCTTTTGCCTCTGTGTTTTTCTCTTCGTTTTTTCATCTCAGAAACGCGAGAGCCGTTCCGCCTTACCAAGGCGGGGGTTATCCACCGAGCAAGCTTGCGGGAGTGGGTGGTGGATGAGGAGGGCGGTTTGGGGCGGCGCCTCCTGGTCATTTCCCTTGCGGCTTTTCGCTTGACAGCCTCACACCAAAAAAACGCAGCGCCCAGTGGACGCTGCGTTTTACATTACCCTACTTTTTATCCGAGCTTTTCCTCACTCTGCATCGAGCCGTTCGTAGAGGGCTCTCCGCGCCATGGCATCTTCCTTGGTCTTTTTGAAAAGTTCCTTTGCTACATCGGGGAATTCGTGTTCGAGGGAGGCATAGCGGACTTCTCCACGGAGGAAGGCTTCAAAGTCACCGGTCGGTGCCTTGCTGTCAAGGAAGAAGGCCTTTTTGCCTTCAGCCTTGAGCTGCGGGTTATACCGATAGTTGATCCAGTAACCGCATTCCACAGCCGCCTTGGCTTCCATGAAGGAGTGATCCATGCCGCGCTTGATACCGTGGTTGATGCACGGTGCATAGCAGATGATAAGGGACGGTCCCGGATAGGCTTCGGCTTCCTTGATGGCTTTGATGGCCTGGTTCTTGTCGTAGCCGAGGTTGATCTGGGCCACATAGACATAGCCATAGCTCATGGCCATCATGCCCAGGTCCTTCTTCTTTGTCCGTTTGCCGCTTGCGGCAAATTTGGCAACGGCTGCCGTCGGCGTCGATTTGCTCGATTGTCCGCCCGTATTGGAGTAGACTTCCGTATCAAAGACGAGGATATTGACGTCGCGGTTCATGGCAAGGACATGGTCCACGCCGCCGTAGCCGATATCATAGGCCCAGCCGTCGCCGCCAAAGACCCACTGGGAACGTTTGACAAAGTAGAGCTTATTTTCATAGAGGTGTTCCAGCGTTTCATTGCCAGTCTTTTCCTTCTCGAGAAGGTCCGTCAGACGGTCAGCCCGTTCACGGCTTCCTTCCCCTTCATCGCGGTGGCAGATCCAGTCTTCCATGGCACTTTTCAGTTCCGCGGAAATCTGGCCTTCTTCAATGAGCCCCGTCATGATATCTGTAATCTGCTTGCGGCAGGCCTGGGTGCCCAGATGCATGCCAAGACCGTATTCGGCGTTGTCTTCAAAAAGGGAGTTTGCCCAAGTTGGACCATGGCCAGCGGCATTTTTCGTATAGGGCATGCTCGGTGCGGAACCGCCCCAGATGGAGGAACAGCCCGAAGCGTTGGCAATCATCATGCGGTCGCCAAAGAGCTGGGTCACGAGTTTTGCGTACGGCGTTTCACCGCAGCCGGCGCAGGCCCCGGAGAACTCAAGGAGCGGTTTTTCAAACTGGCTGCCCTTTAGGGTGTACTTGTTCATGGGGTTCTTCTTCGGTGTGACATCTTCCATGAAGTAGTTCCAAGCTTCAGCGAGATGGCGCTGCGTATCAAGCGGTTTTGCCACAAGGGCCTTTTCCTTGGCTGGGCAGGCATCAATGCAGTTGCGGCAGCCCTGGCAGTCCATGGGCGACACGGCAATGCGGAAATAAAGGTCTTTAGCACCAAGGGCTGGTTTGGCCGGTACGCCGGACTTTTCCATTTCGTCCTTCGTAAGGAGCACCGGGCGGATGGCAGCGTGCGGGCAGATGGATGCGCACTGGTTGCACTGGATGCAGTGTTCGATCTGCCATTCCGGTACCATGACGGCAATGCCGCGCTTTTCATATTTTGTAGTGCCCGACGGGAACGTGCCGTTGGCCTGGTCCATGAGCTGACCGACGGAAAGGGTGTTGCCTTCCTGCTGGTTCATGGGCATCATGATTTGATCGACAAAGGCGTTGCCCGTCTTCGGATAGAGTTCTTCGTCCGTGCAGTCCTTCCAGGCTTCGGGCACCGTGACCTTCACGAGGTTCTTGACGCCAGCTTCGACAGCGCGTCCGTTCATGTCGACCACATCCTGGCCCTTCTTGCCGTAGGTATGTTCAATGGATTCCTTGAGGTAGGTGACAGCGTCGTCGATAGGAATGATATCAGCCAGTTTGAAGAAGGCTGCCTGCATGATCATGTTGATGCGGCCGCCAAGACCAATCTCGCGGGCAATCTTCACGGCGTCGATGGTGTAGAAGTTGACTTTCTTTTCGGCAATGACGCGTTTGAGCTGGCCCGGCAGACGCGTATCGAGTTCTTCCCCGCTCCAGCCGCAGTTGAGGAGGAACGTGCCGCCTTCCTTGATGCCGTTTAGCACATTGTAGAGACGGACATAGGACGGATTGTGGACAGCGATGTAGTCTGCAAAGTTGATGAGGAAAGGCATATGGATTGGATCATGACCAAAGCGCAGGTGAGAAATGGTGATGCCGCCGGACTTTTTGGAGTCATAGGCGAAATAACCCTGGGCATACATGTCCGTCTTGTCGCCAATGATCTTGATGGCACTCTTGTTGGCGCCAACCGTACCGTCGCTCCCAAGGCCCCAGAAAAGGCAGCTGCGGGTCCCCTTGGGCGTGATGTCGAGGGATTTTTCCTTTTTAAGCGACGTGTGGGTCACATCATCGACGATGCCCACCGTAAAGTGATTCTTCGGCGCGTCAAGTTTCAAGTTGTCAAAGACGGCGAGGACATCGCCAGGATAAAATTCCTTGCTGCCCATGCCATAGCGTCCGCCTACGATGACAGGACGGCGGTCACTTTCATAGAAGGCATTGCGCACATCAAGATAGAGCGGTTCACCGTCGGAGCCTGGTTCCTTCGTGCGGTCCAAAACGGCAATCTTTTTCACCGTTTCCGGCAGGGCGGAGAGGAAGTGCTTCACGGAGAAGGGCCGATAAAGATGGACATTGAGGACACCCACCTTTTCGCCTTGACCAGCAAGGATCTTGACCACTTCCTCAGCCGTCTGGGCGCCGCTTCCCATGAGGATGATGACCCGTTCGGCATCAGGCGCACCGGTGTAGTTGAAAAGCTGATAGTCGCGGCCCGTGAGCTTGCTGATTTCCTTCATGTAGCCATCGACCACTTCCGGCAGGGCTTCATAGAACGTATTGACGGCTTCGCGGGTCTGGAAGTAGATATCCGGGTTCTGAGCCGTGCCGCGGATAATCGGCGTATCAGGGTTCATGGATTCCCGGCGGAAGCGGGCGAGGGCGTCCTGATCCACCAGTTTTTTGAGATCATCATAATCAAGGAGCTCAACCTTCTGGATTTCGTGGGACGTACGGAACCCGTCAAAGAAGTTGAGAAACGGGACGCGGCCGCGGATAGCGGACAAGTGGCACACGGCCGAAAGGTCGAGGACCTCTTGGACACCGGCGCAGGCCATCATGGCAAAACCCGTCTGGCGGCAGGCCATGACGTCACTATGATCGCCAAAGATATTGAGGGAGCTCGTTGCAATCGTACGGGCTGCCACTTGGAAGACGCCTGGGAGCAGTTCGCCGGCAATCTTGAACATATTGGGAATCATAAGGAGCAGCCCCTGGGAAGCCGTGTAGGTCGTTGTGAGCGCTCCGGCCTGGAGACTGCCGTGAACCGTACCGGCGGCACCGCCTTCAGACTGCATTTCCATGAGTTCGACAGGGCGGCCAAACATGTTTTTCTTGCCATAGGCGGCCCATTCATCCGTCACCTCTGCCATGGGGGACGACGGCGTAATGGGGTAAATAGCCGCTACATCACTAAAAGCATAGGATGTATAGGCTGCCGCTGTGTTTCCATCCATCATCTTGGTTTGCTTCATTGTGCGTCTCTCCTTCTTGTGTAAACTGGGTCCATGAAATTGAAGTTCGAAAAATGTGATAAAAAATGTAAAACCATGAATGAAAAAATTGCTCTCTTCCTATATGATACCCAAAAAGAAAGAGCCGCGCAAGCAAAATTGTCATGAAAATTTTGAAAATACAAACGTCTTTACATACAGGTTAAAAAGATCGTAAAATCGCATTCTGACAAATAGAATTGAAAGAAAATGAGGGAATTGTAATCTGTGTAGGACCAGAATGTGCGCAGAATAGGGACAGTGTTTTAGTGAGGCCGTAACTTAATGAAAAAAGAAAGAAGACGCGGAGGAAAACCGTGTCTTTCGTCTCTATCTGTCCTCTTTAAAACACTGTCCTAAAGACTGTCCTGAGCTTTCGGATTTGGCTGTTAAGCAAAAGACAATATATAGGCCGTGATGCTGCGACGCTGTGGCGCTAAAAGACTGGCTCCAAACTGCGCCAATTAAGGCGGCTATGAGTTTTACGCTGTGAGTCGAGAGTCAAAAACAGGGCGTCGGTTGCTGTTGAAACTCCTGTTATTTTGCTAGAGTTTCTATCTGATAGATGAGTTATTAAAACAAGATGTGGAAGAATGACAAAAAAGCCTTAACCCAAAAACGCATTTTGATTCGGGTTAAGGCTTTTTTATGTTCCTTTTTCTTTAGGGATGATGCAGGATGCATCGTACCGTCGCCATCTGGCCTTTTGCCTTTGGTCTTTTGCCTCAGGGCGGCGAAAGCCGTTCCGCCTCACTAAGGCGGTAAGGCCATCGCCAGTTGATTCGCAAATCGTGAAATGTATCAAAATGGCGAAGCGAGAACTCGTGCAGTGCGCTTCAGTGAGTCGTCGTCTTTGGTCGGGTCTTTTGCCTCAGGGCGGCGAAAGCCGTTCCGCCTTACCAAGGCGGGGGACCAAAAGCCACTTGATGCTGCGTAGCAGCAGGCAAGTCCTTTTGGTGGTGGATGAGGAGCGGCAGCGACGTCTCCTTACGAACGGTAGTGAGGACCATTCGCCCGGAGTTCTGAGGCTGCTTTGGAGCGCAGCGGAAAGCCGAAGAACATGTTTGAGGGCGAATTTAATTCGGCGCCCAGTCCCGCAGGGACACGGTTTGGCGCCGTGCGTTATGGTCTTTCCCCTCCAGGTCCTTTCTCCATTTACCTTTTTCGAATATGGCTCCAGATTGGCCCAGATGCTAGGAAAAACACGAAGCAGGCTGACGACGTCATGCAACGAATGCCCCCTTCCGGTCTTTTCTTCCATTTACTTTTTGCGACTTTGGTTCAGCTGGTCTTTCTTCTATTTACATGATTCGAATGGGACTCAGATTGGTTCAGATGCTAGGAAAAAAGCTGCAGGCTGACGACGTCATACAATGAATGCCCCGTTCCGGTCTTTTCTTCCAATTGCTTTTTGCGAATTCGGTTCAGATGGATCCAGATACGAGGAGCCCCCACTTCCACCGACGACGGGCGGAATTTCCCGTTATTACGGTTTCCTAACGCCATCGTGTTTCCTTCCATTTACCTTTTTCGAATATGGCTCCAGATTGGTTCAGATGCTAGGAAAAAAGCTGCAGGCTGACGAAGCCGCACACGTATTTTCGTGCTGCTAGGAAGCCCGCGTCTTTTTGACAACGCAGATGGGCCGATATGAGCCTCAGGCGAATCAGGTTTCCTCTAAAAAACCGAAAAAATTCCAAAAAGCGGCCTCATGCCCCTCATCAAATCAGCCCGATTGTTGGGCTGAGCAAAAAACAACTCACTTTACATAAGCATCGTAAATCCTGCGCGACAAAGCCGCCACCGACGCATACGGCGTATAATCCCTTGTAAATACAACAAGGACATAGTCGCCTTTTGCCGTATAGACGATGCCCCCATCGTGGCGCAGATCGCGCACTTCGCCCGTCTTATGGGCTGTGATGGTACCTTTGGGGAGCCTCTCGGGGAGCATATCCGTATCGACCTGGGCCTTATAGATGGCAAGCATCTGGGCATCAAGGTCCTTACTTACGCATTTTCCCTGATAAAGCCGCTTAAAAAGAAGCCCTACGTCCCTTACAGTGGTCATGTTTTCGGCGCCTTTTTTAGCGGCATCAAAATCCATCATCTTGCGGCGGAGTGTCGTATCCTTATAGCCATGGTCCTTAAGATAGCGATTGATGCGATCCATGCCTAAGCGGTCAATCATGAGATTTGTCGCTGTATTGTCGCTGTGGATGATCATTTCATCAAGGGCTTTTTTTACCGTCACCGTCGTCCCCTTGGGCATCCCCTGAAGGACGCCGGACCCAGCGACAATGTTTTTATCCGTTAGGGTAAAGGTTTCTGTAAGGCCCAGTTTTCCATCCTTGATGTCCTCATAGGCGGCAGCAAGGATGAAGACTTTGATCATGCTGGCTGCCGGTGTTTTTACACTGTTCCGGTAATATCCCTTTCCTGTCTTAAGATCCGAAAAATAGACGCCGTAGGGCGCGGCACCTTTGACAGTCTGTGACACAGCAGCTAGGTTTGCCGGCACATTTGCCGCCGCCATAACGGGCGTGTTCCATAAGGTTACCGTAAGAAGCGCTGCACCTACAAGGGCAGCGCCTTTTTTCATTGCCTTCATCATAAGAATGTCAATCCTTTCTTTGTAAGCGCCTCCCTCAGGCCCTTCATAAAGGTGGGCCCGGGATCGATCTTTCCATGGTAATAATTCGGCACGTCTTCGCGCCAAAGGTCCGTCTGTTTCGCTTTATCCTGCTCATAATGGCCAAGGACCGTCGTAAGGGTCGGGTACTTATCCTTTAAATAGGAAATGAGGGCAACATTGGCCGCTAGCTGGTTCTTTGTCAGGTCTTCCTTTCCCCCGACGCCGCCCACGTTTTCAATGCCGATGGCGCACCAATTAAGTCCAATGGCATGGCGGGCAAGGGCCGTTTCCGGCATGAGCTGCCAAATGGTCCCATCGCGGCCCACAAGAAACTGGGAGCCCACGTTGAGCGTGCCGTGAGAAAGGCCCGGATTTTCCTCTGCGTAAAAGTATTGGTACGTTCCCTCTTGGGAATCATTGGCCGTCCAGTGGACAACAACGGCGCGGGGCTCGATTTCGATCATTTCCCGGCCGTAGTGAAGCTTGCTGTAGGCTTTCATGAGAGCGTCCCGCTTGGGCGATAGGGCCACGTATTTTTGGATGATGGCCGGCCGCTCCGCCTTTTTTCCCGGCGCGGAAAAACCGCAGGCGCTCGGCAGCAACAGGGCGCAGCTAAAAAGGATCAAGAGCCGTTTTTTCACGAATGCGCACCCCCTTCGGCAAGGGGATCCGGTCCATAGCGGTTCTCCCCTTCCGTCCCCTTTTGGGCGCAAAGCATATAGCCAACATAAAGGCCATAAAAGGGAACCCATATAAACGCCACAATCTCCCCTGATTTTCCTAAATCATGGGCACGGCGAATGGAAAGCATGAGAAGAATCATCTGGGGCACGATAAATAAAGCCATCATCACGAGGCTGTGTACCATCATGAAAAGGACAATAAAAAGAGGCCCGCTCGCTTCCTGCAGCGTCTTGGCAAAATAGAACTGCCCGGCCATATAAAGGGCCACGATAAGAAATGAAAAAACAAGGCTATGTCACAACAAACAGTTGATAAATAGCCATTTTTATAGGGGAGTATCA
>UPXT01000053.1 GCA_900538365.1 uncultured Acidaminococcus sp.
GTACCTGTCTTTACCTACGTATGATTTGGAATCCCCCAAAAATACGTGAAGAACCAAATAATTTCCATTATCACGGAGGCTATCCTCCTGCAGACAAGTTGTTCGGATTTGCAGTCATTCTTCATCATTTCAAAGGCCGGCCATGAGGTTCCGTCAGGTCCTTAAAACCGCTTCATGCAAAATAGCCAAAAGGCCGTTCTTTGATTCCCTCTCCCCAGCCAGCTTTCATTTCTATATAAAAAAAAGACTTGGAGCATCGGGATGGCTCCAAATCTTTTTTTAACCGCATAAAGGTTATAAGGGCTCCACATCTTATAGGGGTAACCATGGGATGATCGATTGCTTACCCATAGCGTGGTTCAAAAGGTTTACTGCAAAAGATGGATAGCCCTTGCCACAGGATGATTCAATCCCTCAAATAATATAAAAGAAATGGCTGTAAGGAAATGAAACTCTCTTTTGCGCCTGTTTGTTTTCCCCTTATCTTTTCTCAAAAAGGAAGTTCATCATCAGCAAGGCTGCTTTCTTTTTTCCCGTCTGACTTTTCACTGCCATCATCGGTGTCTCCAAATTCATCTTCAAAGGAAACGAGAGGCACATCATCTTCTTCATCAAAGATTGCGTCATCACCAAAATCGGGATCATCGGAGCCATGCCATTCCAAGTCAAAATAGGATTCATTCTTGGTGAGTAGGAAAAGGTCTTCTTGAATGGACTCCCATAATTCATAGTCATTTTCTTTTTCTACAACTTTCATGGCATTTTCCATGGCCTCAATGACTTCTGGGTCCGCACAAGGCGCCAGGCCAAACTCTTCCAAGACAGCTTCAAGGTCGGCCTCTTCATCCGTGGAATCAAGAAGTTCGGCAACTTCTTTTGTGAGACCATCAGGGAGCTCCGTCTCGGCATTCCAGTCAAGGATATAGCCATAGCAGGCCCGTGCTTCGGGAATCCGTCCTTCAAGGGCAAGATAGCGGCCCAATTCGGCCAAGGCTTCCGAGATTCCGCCTGCATAGATGGTCTTTCCTTCCCGGCGGATGTTGTCCAGCCAGGCTTTCTTATCGCCATGTTTTTCATAGTAGCGGTTCATAGCGGCGTAAGGACCTGTAAAGAAGGGATTGAGGCGGCAGACCCACTCGAGCTTTTTCATGGCCGCTTCCTCTTTTCCCAGGTTACAAAGGATCATGCCCCACATAAAATACATGAGATGAAGGGGCACAGGCATGAGGAGCAAGTTATCCTTTTCGCCGCGCAAGTCTTTGAGGCAGCGGTAAATGGGGACTTCCTCGTTAAGGGAAAGACTCCGTTCGTCAAGGTCTTCTTCTCCAGAATAAAATTCCCGATGCAGTTCCGTCAGTTTGCGGATGCGGCGCAGGGCCTTCTCCAGTTTTCCTTCATCCGCAAGGTTGGAAATGGCAAGCAGTTCATCGAAACATTCCTTGTAAAGGGTCATGACCACATTACCCACTTCGCTAGGGTCAAAGCTTTCTTCACTAAAAAGGCCCCGATCCGAGCTTTTCATGATCTGGTCATGGAATCCATCCACGTCATGATCATGGTCACAGCCGCAGTCACAGTCCCCGTCATGGTGATGGCCGTAAAAAAGTTCTTCTTGAAAGTTTTCTTCGTCGTGCAGGTTGTTTTTATGGAAATAAATCAGCTTATTGTCACTCATGGTCCACTCCTTTTCCCTCATCATGATGACCGTCGTGATCATGGCAGCCATTATGACTGCAATCTGCTTTTTCAATATGGGCAGCCTTGGCCTCATATTGGGAATCCTGCGTCAAATCGTAAAGATAAGCGTAGACCCGCTCAGCCGTATCCTCCTGATGAAGGGAAAGCGCTCGTTCTGCCACTTCATCAAGGGCGGCAAGGGCTCTTTTGTGAGGACCTTCACCCAGTCCAGCTGCTTGAACCACAGTTGCAAAGGCAGGCAAGGTCTCAGGCGAAAAGGTATCCATAGCCGCGTCCATGGCTTTATCCCAGTAAGAAGGAAGGGCGTCCATGATTGGATGGGTTTTCATGTATTCCCTGATGGCAGCGGCCTTTTCGGTCTCCTTTGTGAGCAGATAATACCGAGCCAATTCTCCATAGGCTCCCATGAGGTTACGACGGTAAATGGCATGTTCATATTCGCGCCGGATATTTTGAAGCCAGCCGGAAAAATCGCCTTTTTCTTCAAGGATCCGGTTCATAGGATAGTAATTGGCATAAGAAAAGGGACTCCACATAAGGCTCTGCTCGAAACGTTTATAGGCATCGTCTGGTTTTCCTAGGTCCATAAGGATACCGCCCCACAGATGATAGCCCAGGCCAAGGGGAAGAGGTGCCGGCGTAAACTTCTTGCCCTCACATTCCTGGGCAAAAAAGATGGGATAGACCAGGTACTCCAGTGGGTGATCAAGTGCTTTGGAAATAAGCTGGTCATTTTTTTCCGGAAGGGCGCCTTCCACGACACGGCGAATCTTGCGCAGGGCTTTGCGCAGATTGCCAGCTTTTCCAAGCATGCCAATCTCTTCAAGGACTTCCAGGAACTGCTGCTGCTGATCCATCATGTATTCCTTGATGAGGTCTTCCGTAACACCACCTTTTTTGCGGACGGCAGCGGCTCGTTCCTGCCAATACTGCCGGCGGGATTTATGATTCAGTTCTGTCATGGATAGGTCTCCTTTTTTCAATGTTAGACGCCCCGAGCATCAGGATCCCAAATCACTTTGTGAAGCTGGATCTGGACACAGACGCGGGAAAGCTGATGATGTTTGACAAAGTCCACCAAAGCCACGGGCTCAATCTTGCCAAAAACAGGGGACACGTAAATCTGGGCCTTGACGGGATAGGTGTTAAGGACAGTTTCCATATCAAGCAGGTCTTCTGCGGACCCGACGACAAACTTCAGGACATCATCCGATGTCAAAAGGGAAAGGTTTTCCCAGCGCATGCGGTCCCTTTCCCCTGAAGAAGGGCTCTTGATATCCATGGTATAAAAAAGCCTGTCCGGACGCTCTGAAAAGAGCGCTACCGCACCGTTTGTCTCAATATTGACCTCATAGCCCGCTTTACCCAAACGGCGGCAGAGCGCCTCGATAGGCTGGAGCATCGGTTCGCCGCCTGTGAGGGTCACCCGTTTCCACGGATAACCGGTTATCTTTAGGAAGAGATCATCTTCAGACAGCCATTCCTTAGCCTGTGAGGCCTCCCAGGCATAGGCTGTATCGCAGTAGGAGCAGCGCAGGTTGCAGCCAGCGAAGCGAACAAAAGTAGCCATATAGCCGGTTCGTTTGCCTTCTCCATCGATGGAATCAAAGATTTCCACAACAGGGAATCGCTCAGTCTTCATAAATGGCCACATTCCCTTCTGATTCCTGGACCATGACCTTCGTACAGTTTGGCACCTGGTCATGGATCCACTTGGCAATGTTTTCAGCCGTCGGATTCATGGACAGGACAGCATTGAGGTTCTGATGGTCGAGCTTTTTCACCACATCCTTGATATGATGGAAGTCGACAACCATCCCATTTTCATCAAGTTCTTCCCGGCGGCACGTCACTTCAATGGTCCAGTTGTGCCCGTGAAGCCGAGTACATTTGCTTTCATAAGGAAGCCTGAGTGCATGGGCACCGCTTACTTCCATTCTTTTTGTTACCGTATACATTACTTTTCCTCCAATGCGGGATCAGGGACACCGTTAGCCGCAAA
Organism: uncultured Acidaminococcus sp.; assembly: GCA_900538365.1. Lineage (GTDB taxonomy): Bacteria > Bacillota > Negativicutes > Acidaminococcales > Acidaminococcaceae > Acidaminococcus. The sequence goes on from UPXT01000053.1 coordinate 3,701, forward strand.
GGCGCGCGCCCGGTCGATACAGGTCCCACAGGTGCCGCAGGGACGGTCCCCGCCTTCGTAGCAGCTCCACGTCAATTCATAAGGAGTCCCCAACTCAAGGCCTTTTTTTACGATACCCGCCTTGTTGACTTCCACAAAAGGAGCCACCAAATGACACTGCTCATAGGTTCCAAGGGAAATGGCCTTTCCCATGGCATCCGTAAAGGCCTCGCTGCAGTCGGCATAGGCATTGCCGGCCGCATCATCGGCGTGGGCCCCAAGATAAATGTCCACATCATCCTTTTCAAAAAGACTCATGGCAAGGCTTGCAACGGCACTCAGCATAAGCCCATTGCGGAACGGTACATAGGTCGATACCTTGCCTTCCCCATTTTGGGCAATCTGGTCCTCATAGCTTTCATGGACGATTTCTTCTGTCGAATGGGACAGGAGACTGCAGTTCGAATACTGGAAGATTTTTGATAGATCCAGTTCATAATGGGGGACATGATAGAAATCAGCCACTTTCTGGGCCGCGTCAAGTTCCTTGCGATGCTTCTGGCCATAAAAGATGGAAACGGTAGCCACGTTTTCCCGGCCCAATTCATGAATGGCCACAGATACACAGGTCGTTGAATCCACACCGCCGCTTGACAGAACAAGGGCTTTCTTATTCATGGACAAAGGCCTCCATTCTGCGCTGGGCCATTTCCTTGTATTCATCCTGGTAATAGACGGCAAAGGGCAGGATGCTGATGCCGCCGCGAGGATTGAAATACCCGGCAACCTCCAGATACTTCGGCGAGAGAAGGGCAACTAGGTCGTTTTTAATGATATTGACGCAGTCTTCATGGAAGTCTCCGTTATTGCGGAAAGAAAAGAGATAGAGTTTCAGGGATTTACTTTCCACCAGTTTATGGTCTGGGATATAGCTGATGACAATGCGGCCGAAATCAGGCTGGCCCGTTTTCGGGCAAAGGCTTGTAAATTCTGGGCAGTTCAGCTTGACCATGTAAGGTGCTTCCTCATGTTTATTGGGGAAGGCCTCCAGGACCGAAGGATCATAGGTGCTTTTATATTCCGTATGGCCGCTGCCAAGAGCAGTTACACCGGCAAGTTCTTCTTTTGTTCTCATAATGACAGACCTTTCTTCTTTTGGTAACGAACAAACATTATATCCTATCTTCCTGTCTTGTGGCAAGGCTATGGAATCAGGCTGTCCCTTAGGAACAGTCCTTGCTGTTTTTCAAGAAGGCAATGAGCTGCTTCATCCCTTCCGACGCATACTGATGCTTCTTCCAAATGAGGCTCAAGTGGATCTTGAGGGGCTCTTCAAAAGGAAGGAAGCAAAGATCCGGGTCGTCAAGGAACATTTCCTTGTAGCCAACGCCCATGGCCCCGCCATTTTTCACAAGCTGGATCATGGTATACAGCTGGGACGTGCGGCAGAGGATCTGGGGTTCCTGTCCAGCTTTGCGGAAACGGCCCTCCACAAGCTCAGACTGAAAGAAAAGTTCCGGCATGAGAACCAGCTTTTCTGCAGATAGGTTTGCCAGAGGCAGGACTTTTTTTCCTGCAAGGGGATGATTTCGACAGACAAGGGCTCCTGATTCAAGATCAGTGACAAATAAAGCCTCAAATCCACTGTATACAGGCTGCGTATGGATGATGAAGGCAAGATCCAGGAGTTCATGTTCCAATTCTTCCTTGATGACCGCCCGCCGCTTTTCCATAACCTCCAAACTGATTTCCTCATGGTGGCGAAAAAAATCGGTATAGAGGCGGGGCAAAAGCCAGCCGCCCAACACAGGGGGAACACCAAGACGCAGGATATGGCGGCCGGCACCAAGGTCCTGCATGATCCGCACAAGTTTATCGGCGTTTTCCGTAAGGGAACGGGACAGCTTGAGGAGCTGCTCCCCTTCCGCCGTCAGTTCCACACCGCGATACTGGCGAACAAAAAGCCCGACGCCAAATTCCTTTTCAAGGCTCTGGATGGCGCTTGACAGGGAAGGCTGGGAAATATGGAGCTGCTGTGCCGCCTGTGTCAAATTGCCGCAGGCGCAGACAGCCTGGAAATAGCGCAGTTGGATGAGGTTCATGACAGGCTCCTTATTCCATAGTTTCAATTTATATTATAAAAGGTAAAATATATTATACAAATTTCTTTTTTCACTCTATACTATAACACAAAAAAGAGCATACTTTTCGTAAAAATTTGTAAGCCTCGTTCCCATCGTATGAGGCATCTATAAAAAAGGAGCATAGGTATGATGGCGTCGATGATTTCAAAAGCAGCAAGGAGACGAAGCTGTCTTTCTGTAGGACTGCGGCGGGATTCTTATCCCCTTCTTTTCATCATGACCTCCGTAGGCGGTTTCTGTGCGTCCTACAGCTTTCTTGTCCGGGGCGGCGTCTTTGCCTTTGCCCAGACGGGAAACATCATCTATTCCGGTCACGTCATGGCAAGCGGTCATTTCCTGGGCGTCCTGACTTTTCTCTTTCCTATCCTTTCCTATATGCTGGGCCTGTTCCTTTCCCAGCAGCTCAGGGATAGGCAATCTGATCTCGTCACGTTTGAAAAGAGTATTCTCCTTTTCCAGAGCCTTCTCATGGCCCTATCAGCCCTCATGCCGGATAGTTTTGCTGCAACCCGCCTTGTGCTCTGCCTCCTGGGCCTGTCCTCCGGTCTTCAGATGCAGACCTTCCACCGCGTCGCTGGACATGAATACACGAGTATCATGGTCATGGGCAACATGAAGCGCACCGTCGAGGCCTTCAGCACCTACCTGAAGGATCATGAAAGAGGATCACTCAAAAAAGCCCTTCTCTACATCTTCATCAATGGCGTTTTCTGTATGGGATCTGCTTGGGGCTTTGCCGTCACAAAGGCCATGGGCGACTTGGCCATTGCTGTTCCGGCCTTATTTCTTTTGTTTGGTGCCCTCACATTAAAAGAGTAAGGAATGCTTACCGTCTTCCACAAGTCCCCCAAAAAAAGCCCTGCGTTGCAGGGCCTTTTGGCCGCCTTCAACAGGCCGCCCATCTTTTTAAACGTTCCTCTTTCCTAAATCCGACAAGGAGGATTGCCCGCTTTTCAGTCCTTGTCAGCGCAAGGAAAAAGGCAACTTTTTATTTACCTATACCCGTTCAAGGACAGTCCGTTCCCCTTGAAGATGACGGGAAGGAAAGCTGAAGGCATAGTCACCTTGCTGCCAGTGCCAAAGTGGCCCCTTATCCCGTTATCCTACTGGGCCTCACCGTTACTGCCCATCCAGCAAAAAATAGAAAATCCCTATCGTTCCTCCTCAAAAAGGCGGACACCGGAGCGGACGTACCCGTTCTGGCGGCAGCACCGAAAAGCTCGTTGGTCCCCCCTAAAGAAAAGACTCCCCTACAGCAGCGAGGGAGTCTTTTTTCTTACCGTGCATGGGGCAAGGTCGTTGCTGCCACTAGGCGCTTTGCGTATCCCACAAGGCCCCGGGCCCAGTCCGTCCGCAGATAGCACACATCAAGGGCGGTTGGGGAAATACGCCAGCGGTCCAAGGCATCGGCATCCTTGAAGATATCATAGAGCAGGATTGCTTTTCCGAGGCCTTTTTCCCGCAGGGCCGCCTTGCCCAGTTCATCATCCCGGTCATGGTAGGCCATGATAAGGTAGGTCCGTTCGTCAAAAGCGACTTCGCCGCGTTCAGTAAAGGCCTTGAAGTTTTCCGCAGCCCGCGCACCGTGCCCAACGTCACGCGTGTCGTCCTGCCGACACGAATCGTGGAATACAGAAGCCTTCACAAGGACGCTCCGTTCTTCTTCAGAAAGCTGTGCCAGGTCTGCAATCTTCAGGCAGTAGAGAAGCACCCGAGCACAGTGGTTCTTCGTATGCAAAAGGCTTACAAACTGACCAAAAGTGATGCGTTCTTCCATGAAGTCATACCAGGTATGAAATGTCTCTTGGAGGGTTTTAGGTTCTTTTTTGAGGGCTTCATCCAAAAACATGCTTTCGTCTCCTCCCTAAGAAAAAGGACCATGGCATCCCATGATCCCCTGCGTATTATGATTTGTGGATCAGTTCATTCCGGACAACATGCTTGGGATCTGTAATCAAGAGATTGACAATCCATATGACAAGGGCAAGGGCCACCACAGAAAGGCCCAGGAACGTATCATTCACGAGGGATTCAAAATCGGGTACGAAAAAGCTTGCTCCCAATTCCCGATATTCAAAGATGGCATCCACAAGCCACATGAGGGAAGCACCCCAAAAAAGCCAGCACAGGGTTCCCCATTTCATCTGATGCCGCGAGTCCGACCCATACCAGAGCGCCGTTGCCGCAACCGCTGCAAAAACGGTGATGAGAAGGGTCATGATCAGGCCTCGCTTTCAGCGGACTTTGCTTCGCGGAGGGCCTTTTTCTCGAGAACGCGGCTGACGGCAACCATACCAATCCAGACGCCGGTCACCATGAGCGCCATACCGGCTCCAACGGTGCTCATCTCATGAAGCATGGAAGCCGTTTCTTCCGCAGATTCCATGGCTGTCAGGAAGGGAAAGAAAGGAACGACTTCGCCATGCCAAAGATGTTCAAAGGCAAGGAGCGCGCTGCCGCCCCAAAGCATTTTATTGAGCCAGCCCAATTTTTCCGTTACGAAAAGGGTCCGAACGCCGCTATCTTTTTCTGCTTTTTTATGACCCAAAAGCTTCGTTGCTGCCGTTACAGCAATCGCTTCTGCTGTAGGTACGATGAAACATGCCATAATGATGACCTCCCTTAACACTCGAAAAAGCAAAACAGACTTTTTTTATGCTTTCATTTTACAAAATTTCAGGAAATTTGCAACATCAAAATACTGCTTATCCATCCCACTTTTTTTGAGTTTCCGCTTTCTGTTTTAAGGGAAAGACAAAGGAAAGACTGTGATACAAAAAAGGACCTGGAAAGTAGGTCCTTCCAAGTCCTTTCTCTCTTATTTCCCGTCAAAGCGCACCTTTACGACGGCTTTTTTCACATGGGACGGTTTCCCTTTTTGAGCCTCACAGTTGGGACGATGGACTTCCCAAGGAAAGAAGATGGCAAAATCCCCTTTTTGGAGGGTTACGACATTTTCCTGTTCCGTCTTGCCATAAAAAGAAACATCATTGGTCTTTCGCCGGTCCTCGGTCATGTCAGAAACGTGTTCCACATCCGTAAAGCCCAACGTTTCTGTGCCTTCTGCCATAAGCTGGATGTCGATATAGCATTCGTGCTTTTCCGGACGGCGCTTTTCAAAAGGTTCCGTCTCATATTCATTGGTGCCCACAAAGATTTCCTCGCCGTCAATCTCAGTTTTTCCAAGGGGCAGCGTTTCAAGGTCCAGGTCCCGTACAGCAACAAGGGCCTTCTGGAGGCGTCCCGTCATAAAGGGAAGGATGCGGTCGATTTCTTTTTGCGTTCCTGTAATCATGTCATTTCTCCTTTCAGTACCCTTCGGGTCACGACATCATAAGAGGCCTTCGATTTTCTTGTAACAGCGCAAGGCATTGTTATAAAAGACGTCTTCGTGACGCTCTGCCGGAATCACCGCCTTCATGACGTCCAAATAACTCTTGACGTTGATAAGGGGCCAATCGGTCCCATACATGACCTTATCATAGCGCTCGGCGTAATCAAGCCACATGCGCAGATAAGCAAAATAGGCCTGCTGCTTTTTGAGGTATTCTTCCCCACTGGCGCAGCCGACAAGGAGGCCTGAAATGTCGATATAGACGTTTTCATTCTTGGCCATGACTTCCACAGCATCAAGGATCCATGGGCTTCCCACGTGGGCAATGACAAAACGCACACGGGGGTGGGATGCCGCGACTTCATCAAGGGTGAGAGGATGGGCATATTTCAAAAGACCATGACCGCCAGCTGTCTCCCCCATGTGAAAGCAGACAGGCACATCAAACTTTTCGGCAAGGGCGTAAAAAGGCTCATGACGGGGATCTTTGGCATAGACCCGATTGTAGCCTGTATAAACCTTGATCCCGACACATTGAGGCGTCTTAAGGAAGCGTTCCATTTCCTTAGCCGACGCTTCACAGTTTTCAAGGGTCAGTTCTTCACTCTGGATACCGGCACAGTAGCAGATTTCCTTTCCCTGGTTGTAATGAAGCCTATCAAAGGGACCTGCCAGATCCGGCACCTGGGGTACAACACCGCCAAACTGGGGCTCGCCGCCCGAGGCATTGCCCATGACAACACTCATAACAATGCCATTTTCATGGCAGGCTGCAAGGTAATGGGCTGCCGTATTTTCATGTCCAGCATGTTGGGCAACCTCATCAAATCCGGGGAAGCGGGCAAAATGCATATGAGCATCAATGATTTTCACTCGTATCATCTCCTGGGGTGAGATTCCAGAGCCTTTCTTCTGTCCTTACAAAAGGAAGGAGGTTCCTGATGGCCGCTTTTTGGTCTTCCAGAAGAGAAAGCGTGGCCTGCGTCAGTCCTTGGTCAAAGCTAACACGGGTGCTGCCCATGGTCAGCGTGGAAAGACGAGGCCCTTCTAGGCTCCGTACGTGTTGGGAGAGTGTGACATAAAATGTCCGGCTCTGTCCAAGGCGTTTTTTGTCGAGGGTCACTATAACAAGGTAAGAGGCACCGGCCTTTTGGGCGGCTTTCATAAGCGTGCCTTCCTCGATGCGAAAATTATCCTCTTTTTCGTGCTTTACGTCAAGGACCGTATAACGCGGCAGCATTGCCCGGTAATCGTCGAGAACAAAGCGCCCCAGATCAGGTGAAAAACGGTCATCAAAGGAATCTTCCGTCGTATAAAGTGCAAGCGCCACCATCGGCGTTTTTCCCCCATCCTGCGTCAAAGGAACCTTCCGAAGAAGGCCCTTTTTTACAGCTTCATCATAGGAGTCATAAAAATGCCGCAAGGCAAGGTCAAGATAAAAAGAAACGGGATGCTGATATCCAGAATAGTTTTTGGAAAGGTCAAATTTGACCACCTTTCCAAATTGGGTAAAGTCACCGCCGAAAAAAGTCTGGAGACTGCCCGGTACGGGATCAAGGCTTGTGACCACACGAGTCAGGTCAATCCGCTTCCCGTATCCATCGGCAAAAGCTTTATTGCCGACAGCCGGAGCGCCAAAAGTGATGACCGGAACCTGGGCCTTGGGAATGCCTTTTTCCACTAGGCGTTCCGCAACAAGGCTTGCAACCGCGCCGCCTAGACTGTGACCAGTAAGGTAGAGCCTGCGGTCTGGATGCTGTTTGAGATAAGAGGCGGCCATCTCTTTCTTGCCATCGCCATCAAGGTCCATGGGGGTCCGAAGGACCATTGCGGCATAGCGTTCAAACCCTTTGTGGACGCTGGGAACAGTTTTCGGATCAGTTCCTTTATCTTTCTTGTCAAAGGGAACCAAGGAAGCACTGAAATTGGTCTTCCAATCCGTCTTGGTTTGGCTGCCCCGAAAAGCAAGGATAGTTGGATGCGTTCTGCCGTAGGCCTTTTTGCTTACAGCGACAGCAAAATGGACATCCGTATCATCCGAAGCGGTACGAAAAGGCGAAACATCCCAACCATAGTCAGATAAGAGGCTGTGTTCGCTGCTGCCTTCACCCATGCTGTACGTGCCGGCGCACATAAGGGCCGTTCCAGCAATCTTAAGGTTTTCCTTGACCGCCTTTTCATAGCGTACCTTTTCCTGTGCTGAAACAGCTGCGGCAGAAACGCTTTGGGATTCAGCGGGGCGCACGGGGGAGGCAGCACCTGCTGAAAATGGAAGAAACAGGGATCCCATAAGGACCCCTGCTGTAAGTGCGCGTGTAAGCATTTTTTCAGTGAAGCGGATGCTGCGCATTGATTTCCCTGATTTCTTCCGGCGTAAAGCGGGCCGTCACATTCCCATCAAGGAGGTCCCCCACCTCTCCGACTTGAAAATAAATGGTAATGCCGCCATTTTGGTTAAAGACAAAATCTTCCGGCACACGGGTAGGCATTTTCTTCGGCGTTATGCGAATATACCCATCGCGATAGAAGTTGGCATCCGCCTTCTTCACCAGGTCATCCACCGTCATCCGGCAGACCTTTGCCAGCGGGATGCGCTGCCCGGTCTTTAAATCGTAGTTGATGGCATGGACCGTTGTGGTATTGGTCTTCCCATCGTTGCGCAGATCATAGAGCACAACACTGGCAATATCTTTATCTTCGTAGGCCGTTTCAAACCAGGTCCGCCCGCTCAAAAATTTCCGATACATGTAATCGTAGCGGAAATCATCCATATAGACGCGGAGGTCACTGTTGATGGCCTTTGTCGCCGCCTTATTGTCTGCCTTGATATAGGGCCAGCTCATATCGATATTGGCAATGGCCGCTGATTTTGTCTCCACTTCCGCAGATACAGGGAGCGCCGCCGCGGAAAGAGAGGCACAAAGGACAAAACTCAAAGCCAGGATTTTTTTATTCATTGGAATCGGCTCCTTTCAAAATAAATCAATCAGAAGAAAATCCTTTTTGAATATCTGTCACAAGGACCGTTCTTCCATCGATACGGAAGTGCACATTAAAACCCGAAAAACTCATTCCATAGATTCGCTGTGCATCATGCTGATAATGAGGGCGCGGATCTTGAGCAAGGACCTTTTTGAGGGCCTGCCGCTGGGTAGGCGTAAAAGGAGCAAGAAGAGCCTCATCGCACTCCACGCAAAGCTCGGCCTCAGGTCCCGCGGCAAAGCCGCTTCGCGCCTGAGGACGGGCATCGGCGTAAGGGATATAGGGCTTGATATCATAGATGGGCGTACCGCTCATCAGATCAGCTCCCCGTACAACGAGAATGATACCCTTGGCCCCGCCCTCCTTGATTTCTGCAAGTTCCACAAGGGAGAGTCCCAAAGGATTGGGCCGAAAAGGAGAGCGGGTAGCAAAAACGCCGAGCCGTTCATTGCCGCCAAGGCGAGGCGGACGCACCGTCGGGGACCAAGTACGGTTCTTTGAAAAGCCCCAAATCAGCCACAGATGGGAGAAGCCTTCCATACCGCGGAGCGCTTCCCGCATCCGGTATGGTGGGGTAAAAACAAGGGTCCCCTCAATTTCCGGCACGAGTCCGCTCTGCCGCGGCAGGCCAAATTTATCCGTCAAAGGGCCTTCATAATAGGCAATGGGAGAAAGGGTCAGTTGGTCTTTCATGACTTATTCCTTGACAGCCGGAATCTGCGTTTTATTTAGGTCGTTGTCAACATAAAAGCGTGTTCCTGTTGCCGTCAATTCCGCCGCGAGCCCCTTGGTCGTCATTTGGTACATCCACATTCCCGGGGCCACCTGGAAGGCTCCTTCAAGGCTGTCACCATGGACATCATCCGTGGCAGCTGCCGCCGCCTGTCCGCCAAAGGTCCACCCTTTGGTGATAAAGCTGGTAAAAGCATCAATCGTATCAAAGACAAAGATCGTATTGGTCTGACGGACACCTAGACCAAGGCCCAGTTTTCCTTGGGCCATCTTCATGAAGACTTCCGTACCATTACTGTTATTGATGGCCCGGCCCCTTCCGTGACCGCCGCCAATGAAACCGGCCGTGTAACTAGTATCGACAAAGACAGCGTAGCCGTAGGCATGTTCAATGGCTCGTTTCGATTTCGGTTTCTTTTCGTAAAGAAGCTTTAGGGCCTCGTATGTTTTGGTACGAAGCTCCTGGCGCTGGGTCTCTTTTTTATCAGCTTTGGTCGGTGCAGCCGCAAGGGCGGGTACAGTCACAAGGAGAAGGGCAAGAACAAAGACAGCGAGCTTTTGCAGACGTTTCATGGATAGGCCTCCAATCTAGAACAGGAAGAAGCCGACAAGGCTCCTTATTTTGCCGCCATGACGGCCGGTTCCGGCGTCACGGAACCGCCGCCCGTAAGAGTAAAGGTCCTGCCGTCAAGCCAGTGATTCATGGGATCTGTCGAATCATAGAAAATGTGGTAGCCGTTCCCCGTGATGTTCTTGAGCGTGGTATCGCCATCGATGAGGACGTTTACATGGGCATCTCCGGAAAGGCTCCATGTCGATTTTCCGTCAAGGCCAACCTTGACGGATTTGGCCGTTTTCTTTTCATTGATAGTCCCGTACCAATGACTTTCATTTTGAAGGGTCATAGTGACAGAACTTAAGGCGTCGACCGTAATATCGCCGCTCATCGGTTGGTTATTGCCGATGAATTCGAGGGCCGCCCCATTTTGGCCTTCCTTGCCCCAGCGACCGGCCTTAACGCGGATAAGCTCCTTGCCTTCATACTGGAAGCCCGTCATTTCGGCATAGATGCGGGCATTGGTGTTCGTCACAAAGAACATGGGCCCTGCCCCAACGTGACGCAGGGAGGCGTGTTTGGCAGAAAAACGGGTCACATGGTCGGCATCGGGGACTTTGCTGAGCTGACGATAAAGCAGGATTCCTTCCGTACCACCGCCTGTAAAGTCCGCATACTCAAGGTGGGCTACGTTGGAACCTTCAACAACGACAAGATTGGAAGCACCAGCCCCGCCGCGCACTTCCGAAACAGCAATATCGCCGCCGGAATAAATGATAGGGCTTTCAATCCCCGTCGTCGAAAGGGTACTCTGGGTCACGGTCACGGTCGATTTTCCGCCCCCCGCGGAAAGTGCCGCTGAATAAGCACCAGTCGTACCGATGTTGACATTATTGGCTTCTGCCTTACCTTCTTTTTGAACGGCAAGACCAGGAGACCAAAGGCCCGACGTGCGCACATTGGTATTATGGAGTTTTACGGAAGCTTCCGGTCCAGCAGCAAAGACTGCAGCCGCGCCATCAGCCTGACCGTTAAGGACACAGCCTTCCAAAAGGGCCGTGCTGTTATGAGAAAGGACGAGCGCATTTTGGCCGTTCAGGCGGCTGCCCTTGATGCTCGTGGTATGCCCCAGCTTGCTGATGTTGCTGTGGGTTACCGTGATATTGGCCCCATTTTGGAAATACAAGGCATTTTGATCCTGCTGAGAAGCTGCATAGCCATCCCCAAGACTTAGCGTTTCCCCAGAAACAGTCTTTACAGCCTTAAAGAGACTGGGGTCGAGGGCTTCCCCATTTTCATCGGAGGGAATGACAGGCAGTGAAGGCACAGCCTGCTGTGCCTTTACTGCCGCAGGTTCCGTTTGGGCAGCCGCGGCAGGAGCTGTTTCTGCAAAGACCGTACCGGTCGTTCCCAAGGACAGAAGAACAGCAAGAACCAATGAATGATGTATCCGCATAGAAAGACTCTCCTTTTGTACAAGACGATAGATTCTATCTTTATAGTATACCTTTTTCACTGAGTAATCTCAAATAAGGGTTGTGAAAAAAATGCGAAAATAACAGAAGGTTAATTGTAAAATGAAATAGGACATATAAAAAGACATACAGGAAATCTTTTG
>UPXT01000054.1 GCA_900538365.1 uncultured Acidaminococcus sp.
TCCAGGAGTGCATAGATACTTTAGCACCCCAAAATTTGACAAAGAACCAAAAAAGTCCCTGCCGGCAAGGCCAGCAAGGACACTGCAGAAAAGCTTACCGATCCGGTCCTTTTGTATGTACATGCTCAATGGGAATCCACCGGGCATTGGGCCGAAGAAGCGAGTAGACACTTAAAAGGGAAATGAGGATACAGAAAAAACCGCCTGTCAGGATGCCCTCAGCAAAATGGCGGCTCTTGTAACCTGCTTCCGAAATGGCGGCATGCCCCACATAAAGGCTCAAAAGATATAAACAGATCCACCAAACAATATCTTTGATATGGAAAAGCGGCAGCCCACATAGAGCATTGTAACAGAGCCAGAACACATTCAGGATAAAATAAAGACCAAAGACAACACTCATCAAATAGGGAATAAAATTATCAATGAGGCGCCCGTCCCGATGCTTTTTAAAATGGGGCAGCCAGATTTTTCCATAGACACGGGCAATCTGATAGTTTCCCGTGAACCAGCGCCGGAACTGATGGACCAAGGTCATAAAATGGATGGGCTGTTCATCATAAAAACGCGCGTCTTCCTGAAATTCCGAAAAAACATCCTTGAAATTCATCTGCATGGAAAATTCCATATCTTCCGTGACCGTAACCGTCTGCCATCCATCAGGCTCAATGAGGGAAAGGTCAAAGCCAAAACCCGTGCCGGAAATAATGCTCGGCATGTGGACATTGAAGCGGGGCTTGGAAAAAAGCACGTCCACGCTGAGCCAGTACAAGGAATACCACTGGGAAATCAGGGAATCATAAGGATTGAGCGGAAGCCTGTTTCCCATGACAAGCCGGGCGCCGCTGTCAAAGGAGCGGTTCATGGCCTTGAGGAACCCCGGGTCTGCGACATTATCGGCGTCAAAGATCACGGCATACTCAAAAGACTGCTTCCATTCCTGCCGAATTTTTTGAAGCCCCCAGGAAAGGACCGCACCCTTCCCTGTTCGGGGCCCCTCTTCCCGCTTCCAAACCGTAACACCAGGAAAAGCTCCCCCAATGGCAGCCGTATTGTCGCTGCAATGGTCGGCACAAAGGAAGATATGATAGGCCGAGTGCGGATAGTCCTGCTGCACAAGGCTTTCGAGCAGTTTTCCCACAACCCGCCCTTCATTGTGGGCGCAGATGAGGACCGCCATGGTATGGTTGTTTCCCGCAGGTGGCAAGACCCGTTTTTTGGTTATGAAGCCCACGAAAATCGTGCTGACGCCCCATAAGAAAACAAGAAGCAGCACAACCTGCACAGCAAGGGTAAAAAAATACATGAAAAAAGCCTCACATTCCGCTCAGGATAAGAAGCACGGCTGCAAGTCCTCCTGAAACGTACAGGACCACAGGTTCCCCCAATTGGGGTGGGAAAATCAGGCAGAACCCTGCACCAACCGCAAGGGCAGTCAGGGAAATCCGCAAAAGAGCAACTGAAAGAAGATGACTGGTCCATTTATCATCCCGCACAGCTTCCCACCATTTCGTCCCGTCGCCGCGGCAAAAATAGCGTCCGCTCCAAGATAGGACGGTCTGCCCGCCCAAAATGGATAAGCCCAAAGCAGGGAGCATGATGGGAAAATAGGTCTCCTCAAAGGGGGCAATCTGGAAAAGATCACCTGCAAAGGCAAGGGTAAGTCCCAAGGGAGCTGCCGATGCCAAGGAAAGGACAAGGGCCATCATACGGGTCCGTTGATCATAGACCAGAAGAACCGGTTCATTTTCACTTCGCATCCCCTGCCAAATGCGGAAAGGAACGTAAGCGGACAGGAACACGGCTAAAAAATGAATGGGCAGCAGCATCGTATGGAGCCCGCCGAAAGAGCAGCCGATCACTGCGCCAAGCCCTGCGGAAAAGGCACCCAGACGGCCAAAAAGAAGACCAAAGGTCAGCGCGAAAAGTGCACCCAAAGACAGTCCAGAGACGCTGGGCACCATCATGACCAACATCCCAAGATAAGTGACGGCGCTATAGACCAGAACCAAAAAAATCGCCGTTTTTACACGTTGAAGCATTGCATCGACCAGCTTTCATTAAGATTGGCAAATAGCCTTACTTTGCCTTTTCCTGAAGATCATGCCACAATTCCAGCATGGTTCGTTTCAGGACAGGATGTTCCTTTTGGGGCGCAATCTCCGCCAAGGGGCGCAGGACGAAATCCCGGTTCTGCATGTCCGGATGGGGCAGTGTCAGGAATTCAGTCTCCAGGACCTCGTTTCCAAATAAGATCAAATCAAGGTCAATATTCCGTTCACCCCAATGGCGCTTGCGCTGCCGGCCCATCTCCTTTTCAATGGCAAGAAGTTCCTTAAGCAGGCTCGCTGCATCCTGCTCCCATATCACTTCGGCCGCCCCGTTCAGGAACTCCGGCTGATCCGTCACGCCGTACGGCGCCGTCCTGATCCACGTGGACACTTTCTGAACATTGATTCCATGCGCGTTCATCCGGCGCAGGGCTTCTTCCAAATAGGCCTCCTTGTCCCCTAGGTTGCTGCCAAGGGCCACATAGGCTAACGGCATGATAAAATCGCCTCCAGCATACGGATGAGCCGCACATTTTCCTTGACATCATGAACGCGGACCATTTGGGTACCGGCATAAACAGCCGCTGCGGAAAGAGCCATGGTCCCTTCAAGGCGTTCTTCCGGCGGAAGATCTCCCAGGACCTTGCCGATATAGCCCTTGCGGGAACCGGCGACAAGGACGGGGATCCCGTGTCCCGTAAGTTCCGCAAGACCACGGGACAGTTCCAAGTTGCCGGTTACGTCCTTAGCAAAGCCAAGGCCAGGATCGAGCATGAGTTTATCGCGGCCAATTCCCATCGCTTCACAAGCCTCTGTCCGCGTAAGGAGATATTCCATGACATCACCGACCACATTATGATAGACCTTCATATTGGCGCTCATCATGGTCTTTGGCGTACCGCGCATATGCATGAGGATGAGCGGTGCGTCCTTTTCTTTGGCAACAGAAAGCATATCGGGGTCACCCGTTCCCGCCGTGACATCATTGATGATATCGGCCCCTGCGTCAAGGGCGGCACGCGCCGTCGCGGCATGGTACGTATCAACGGAAAGGATTGCTTGGGGATAAGCCCGGCGAATTTCGGAAATGGCCCCGACGACGCGGCGGATTTCTTCTTCTGCCGGTACAGGATCACTGCCGGGACGGGTTGATTCACCGCCAATATCTAGGACATCAGCGCCGTCATCCAGCATCTTTCCGGCCCGCTCCACAACAAAGGAACCAGCCGTGACACGGGACCCTGAATAAAAGGAATCAGGCGTCACATTGAGGATTCCCATGATCCGCATCTTTTCATAGGTAAGGGTCCTTCCATCAGCAAGGACTGTCGCAAGCTTTTGGTCTGCAAGATAGTCTTCAATATCCTTGATGACGTTATCAAGACCGAACCAGCCTTGGTTGGCCCTGAGTTTTTGGACAAGGTGCCGGTACTGGGGGCGGCTTCCCAGTAAAATCACATCTGTCCGTTCCACACTGCAGTTAATGGTCCCCTTGGCATTGGCTGCGTCCGCCCCCATGGCGAGCATTTCCTGTTTGATGATATTGGCCCCAGGAGCCCGCACACCGACAAGACGCAGCGGTTCCACAGCTGCCTTGGGCGCCATAAGGGCAATCCCGGCCGGATGGACCCCCATTTTTTGGAGTTCAAAACTGACTTGATCGCAGGGAATCTTGATATACAAAGCCTAGTCCTCCTTTTCCACACAAGCAAAGGCGTTGTGATTGTGGATGCTTTCCTCACTTTCTACGGTCACTCGGTACCATTCAATCCGCTCATCCTGGTTAAGCCGTAGGGCGACTTCCCGTGCCGCGTCCTCAACAAAACGAGGATTTTCATAAGCTTCTTCGGTGACAAACTTTTCATCAGGCCGTTTCAGCAGCGAAAAGATAGGAGACGAAGCGGAGGCTTCAGCAATCTCCACCAGTTCTTCAATCCATACGGGTTTCGTGCTGCGGATTGTGATCTTGGCACGGGCCCGCTGATTGTGGGCACCATATTTACTGATTTCCTTGGAGCAGGGGCAAAGGGTATGGATGGGGACATTGACACCTACATCCAGATGGAAAGTCTCTCCTTTTTCCGCATGGTAATGACAGGAAATATCAAGGTATCCTGTGTTGCCCGATACAGGGGCCTTCTTTTCAATGAAATAAGGAAACCGCATATCCAGCATGGCCTTCTTGGCGCCCAGCTTTTCCTTTAGTCCATCGAGGACGATTTCCAGATCATGAGGATGGATGGGTCCTATTTCCTTGAGGCACTCCACAAAGCGGCTCATGTGGGTTCCCCGCTGCTCATGGGGCAGATTCACACCAAGGGAAATAACCGCCACCGAATGCTGGACGCCATTATGTGGATCCTTTAAGGTAATGGGCCAGCGGATGTCACGGATTCCCACTTGTTTCAATGCAATATGGCGCTGATCAACTTGGCCTTGTACGTCTTTTAGCATGTTTCACCTCGATAGATAATCCCGCTCGTCTTCGTTTCCCAGACTTCTACTTCAAAAAGATGGTAGTTCGGCCCGTGAAGCGGCGTTTCCAGCTGCTGCCAGACCCAGACAGCAATATTTTCTGCTGACGGCTGGGGCAAGATGTCGTTGATAAAGGCGTGATCCAGCTTATTTACGACAAGTTCTTTCACGAGGTTCTTGAAACGCACGAAATCAAGGACCATGCCCTCGTGGTCAGGCGTACCCTCTACTTTGACAACGAGTTTATATGTATGTCCGTGAAGATGTTCGCACTTTCCGTTGTAATTGGGGAGAAAATGGGCGGCGTCAAAATCAAATTCCTTTAGGCAAATCATATGGTACCCTCCTCTAAATCAAAATCTACTTGGCGGAGTGCTTCGTAAAGCACTATCGAGACAGAATTGGCAAGATTGAGACTGCGGGCTTCGGGCGCCATGGGAATGCGGATGCATTCGTCTTCATGGGCCATCCGAAAGGCCTCGGGCAGGCCCGCCGATTCCTTGCCAAAAATCAGCAGGGAATCTTTGGTATACTTCACTCGAGTATACGATTGATGGGCGTGGGTAGTCAGAAGAAAACGCGGCGCGTCAGGATAGGCTGCAATAACTTCCTCCACACTGTCATAGTAATGAATATCGACCAAATGCCAGTAATCAAGACCGGCTCGCTTCAAATAGCGGTCATCGACGGAAAAGCCCAGGGGACGCACCAAATGAAGGGAAGCCCCCGTTGCTGCGCACAAGCGGGCAATATTTCCCGTATTGCCTGGAATTTCCGGTTCAACAAGAACAATATGCAAAATGGCTTCCTTCTTTCTAATCTGTACCCATGATGGCAATCATGCCCTTCATCTGTTCATGGATATTCATGATTTTTTCAGCATAGTAGCTGCCTGTAGCCCATTTTCCGTTAAGCTGCTTCCACGTCGTCGCGTATCCCGTCTCCTTTTTGATGCGATGCACCAAATCATAGCGGGGATCGATGATGGCGGTCTTGGGAAGCCGGTCCGTCGTATAGGCCATCAAGTGCTGGATATGGGCCCTCACACCGTCTTTTGGCGTAGGAAAATAGGCGCCGCGAACAGTCGCGCTGGTCGTTCCCAACCCGCAAAAGTTGTTCTGTTCCGGTATGACCGTCCCGCCAAAGGCAAAGAACCCCGTTTCAAGGAGGGCCTGCGAAAAGGCAAGGTCCCAACGGATGCCTTCCCGGCTTGCTTCTTCGTAGTAAGCCTCTACGATTTCTTCCGGCGTTGCCTTGATAGGAAGCTGCGGGTTATAGAGCGTGAGAAGCGCAATGGCCTGGGACCGCCGCACTTCTGGCTTGCCAAAGATGGTCACCTTGTCGTAGCTTTCCGGGATTTTCCAGATTTGTCCCTGCGTCATGAGACGCTTTGAAATGACAAGGAGGTTCGGATCCGTGACGACACGGTGCGCCATGGCCCGCTGGCGCCGCACCAGGGGCGGCTCCGTCTGGGGAATGTCCATGGGCGCCCCATAAATAAAAGCCACGGCCCCCTTGGGGGGCTTCATAGCGAGCTCCTTTTTGCGCACCGCCGTCTGGACAGGATGTTGTTCTTTTTGGGCCCGTTCCCGCATGATACGCTCCTTAAAGGAACCCGCCTCCGAGGATTGGATTCCCGAAAGGAGCGTCACCATGGCAAGGGGCAGGACCCATCGCTTCAAATGAAATGGTTTCACGATTTATGCCTCTTTATTGGGAGCAAATATGAATAGACTCAAGGCCATGACAAGGGCGGCCACAAGGATCCCGCAGCTTGTCGCATTGAGGATGCCGATACCCTTACCCCCATTAAAAAAGCGCAGGCCCATGACCACGGCAATACCCAAAACGGCCGAAAGGAAGGCCCCTTTCGTCGAAGCCTTCTTGGTGAAAAGACCAAAAAGGAAAGGCGCCGCAAGCGATACGGTCATAAGGGAATAGAAAATGGCCATGGCCGAAATGATGCTTGCAAGATAATAGGCAATGATGATACCCAGGACGCCGCAGAAAGCGGTAATCTTTCGCGTCATGGAAAGAAGCTCCGCGTCCGTTGCGTCCGGCTTGATAAAGGTCTGGTAAAGGTCCTTTGAAAGACTCGTTGCCAGCATATAAAGCACGGTGTCGCAAGTGCTGACCTCAGCTGCAAAAATAGCGGAAAGGGCTAGGGCCGAAATGCCAAAGGGCATCATTTCCTTCATCGCCTTGGGAAGGGCCAGTTCCTGGTTGGAAAGATCCGGGAACGCCGCAAAAGCGCACATGCCGATGAGCATCGGGAAAAAAGCAAAAAAGAGCTGCACAATCCCGTTAAGGAGTGTTCCCCTCCGGATGGCCGGTTCATCCTTGGCACTGTAGACCTTGCCAATAAGACCGGGAGAAATGCAGAAGGCCGGCGTCAGCATAAGAAAATAGCCCAAGATTGTAGAATTTCCCATTCCGTTCCAGGAAAAATAAGAAGCCGTTTTGGCCGTATCTCCTAGGTTTGCTGCAATCTTTGCCTCTAAACCGCTCCAGCCGCCGACATAACTTAACGCATAAGGAGCGGCTACAATAAAGCCCACGAGAATCACAGCAAGTTCAATGATGTTCACCACAGCAGCCGATTTGAGGCCCCCCGAGGAAAAATAAAGAGTCACCACAATCGCCGCCATCATGATGCCGTAAAGTTTTGGCATGCCTGCGACCACATTGAGAATCCAGGCAATGCCCAACAGCTGCCCCGAAAAAAGGGCCAAAGTCCCTATGGCCATCATAGTCGATGTTACGCCGCGAAAAGCGTGGGAATACCGATGATCCAAATAGTCTCCCATGGTAAAAAGATTATACTTTTTTGCTACGCGCCACACGGCAGGGCCAACCACATAAGCAAGGATGAGGGACCCCAATCCGCTGCAGCCAATCCACCACCAGCTTGATACGCCGTGTCGATAAGCAAGGCCCGTCACGCCTACCGTCGAGCCAGCGCCAATGTTCGCCGCAATGAGGGTCGTAAAAAGAAGCTTCCAGGAAAAGCTTCGGCCGCCGACAAAAAAGTCCGAGGCCCCTTTGATATGCTTTCCGATACCGTAGCCGAGAATGATCAAGAAAAGGGCATAACCAATAATGACAACAAGATAAGAGTTCACAGCGTCACCTTCCCGAGGTAAATTCATACTGCATACAATTTTACTGTACTTACTGCAACTTGTAAAGTTAGGTTGTCCTTTCAGCGCCTAAAAGGCACGTAACCTTTTCTTTTACGATTCCCTCCCCTTTTCCTTGCGGCGAGGATGCGATACAATAGGGAAAATAGCAGGGTTTCAAGCCCTAAAGGAGGTTTTCTCATGACAGTCTTTCATTATATCCACCATGCGGCCTTTAGCCTCAGCGATGGCAAAACAACATTGCTCTTTGATCCCTATCTTGAAAATAACCCCGAAGGATTATCGGCTGGCGACCTCAAAGCCGATTATATCTTTATCAGCCACTTTCACGGCGATCACTTAGGGGAAGCCTATGCCATTGCCAAAAGAACGGGGGCCCCGATCATCTCGACCGCTGAAATTGCAAACGACGCCAAAGCCCATGGCCTGAACGCCCACGCCATGCATATCGGCGGCAGCCATGAATTTTCCTTTGGCAAAGTCAGACTCACCTTGGCCTTCCATGGCAGCGGCATTGCGGGCGGCCATGCCTGCGGCTTCATCGTTCACTTTGACGGCAGCGTCTTTTATTTTGCCGGCGACACGGGCCTTTTTGCGGATATGGAACTCATTGGCAAACGAAATGCCATCGACTATGCCTTTCTCCCCATCGGCGATAACTTCACCATGGGCCCTGATGACGCCGCCTATGCCGCCGGGCTCCTTAAGGCAAAAACCGTCATCCCCATCCACTACAACACGTGGCCCCTCATCGATCAGGATCCAGAAGAATTCAAGATTGCTGTGGAGAAGGAGACAGAGTCGAAGGTGTTAATTGTTCCTTTTGGCACGAGAGTAGACTTGTAGGTTATTGCTCAGAGCATAATCGCTCCGCTAAAGCGGTTGTAAGCAAAAAAACTGTGACGCTTTGATGCTAAAACCTATAATGCCGCCTAAACCGCCCCCTACGTGGATATCTCCGAAATAATTCGCCAGAAAACATGTCCCTGCACCCTTCCGCTTTCGCGTTAAATCAGGCTGGGGACTCGGGCGAATCTGCCTCGCTAGCCGCTTACAAGGAAAGGGCGCGGCACTTGTCATCCATCACCAAAACCGGGAATTTTTATTCAAAAATGCTTATGGATATTTCCCGGTTTCGGTCCCCTGCCTTGGCAAAGACGGCTCGATGCTGTACATCGAGCTCAGAGGGAAACCATGTAGGCAGGCCGTTTCAAGCGCTATCGCTGTTTCTATATTTTGAAAAGACAATCCTTTTTTCCGACCTCACATAAAATTTAAGGGCCCTAACCCGAACCTGCGTCTACGTTCGGGTTAGGGCTTCTCTTATGGTCTTTTGCCCAGGAGCTCGATTTCCTTGAAATCGAGCTCCCTTACCAAAGCGGGGGGATCCACCAAACAGGCCTGGTGGGTGGTAGATAAGGAGGGGTGTTTTTTGTCAGGCGCCTCCGCATGAGCGAGTGCGAAAAACATTTTTCGCTGGGCAAAATCCTCTAATTACAAGATGCTGTCGAAGCGATTCGGCTGCTGGACCGTGTGATTAAGAATCAATTCGGCGCCCTCCCGTAGGCGGGTTGGCGCCGTGCGTTCAGCCTCTTAAGACCTGCATAGACAGCTGTAAGGCGCACCCATTTTCCACCACAACTTCCCTCCATTGCCTTATTCCTTTTTTCGAATGCCATGGAGGGATATCGGTTCGTACGATGTTTCGTTCCTGATTGGGAATAGCGATTGCCTGGGGCTTTCATGCCGCCCCTTATTTTTTACTAAATATTTTTATTGCTAGTTTAAATTTATTATGATAATATTTTAATATATATATGTGTAAGTATCTGTTAATAATATTATATAAAAACTGGAGATAACAGCACTTACCACATAATCCTTCGATCTATATCTTTATGGGGAGAAAGAGGAGAAAACTATGAAAAACTCTCTTAAACGCACTACTTTACTCGTCAGCTTAGCCTTACTGGCGCCGACTTTGGCGCGGCCCGTCCACGCCGAAGACTTTGTCTTTGACAGTCACACTGCCATCAACGGCATCATGCCAAGCTACAGCGAAAAAGGCAGCAATGACATAAAGAGCTTTTCCAATCCAGAAAGCAGCATTACCTTAGATTGGACCAATATTGGGACAGACACGGGGCTTCCTCGCTCTACCGGTATTTCACCGATTTTTAACGCACCGGAAGTCACAGCCAAAAATATTACGGTCATTGTCGGGAAAAAAGGCAATCAATGGAACGATAAAGGCATCATTTATGACAACAAGCAGGTTACTCACGGCAAAATCACTGCATCGGGGACTATCATGGTTAAAACCTATGATGACTGTATCTACATGAACTCCCCTGCCCACACAGTAGATATTACAGGTTTCAAGAAGCTCATTTTCAATTCGTCAGGAATGCCGACTAAAGGCAGTTCCGGCTATGCCATCATGAACAATGGGATCGATAATTACCTCAATATCATTGGCGGTGAAAATAGCGAAATTGAAATGACCAACACGGGGCGAAGAGCTGTAGTTGCCGATAACAGCAGTACGGCGGAGTCCACGAAAACGACCATCACGGCTAACAGCATCTATCTCCATGCAAATGGCTCTTCCGCAATTGTGCAGACCAAAACGCACTACGCATTTACAGGCGGCCAGATTGAAATCAACGGCATCGATAAAACGATCATCACAAATGAAAAAGATGGCGGGACCGCTGTTAGCGCTCAGGCGTCAAGGGACGGAAAAGGGCTCATTGAAATCAATAAAAGGACCTCTGGCGTCGTAGAAATCACGGGTGCAGTCACTGCCAGCAACGGTACGGCCGATATTGATTTTGCCGGGGACCAATCCTTCCTTAAAGGCAACATGACGTCTTCTGGTGAAAAGGGAAAAATTTTGGCAGACTTCAAGGGCGCTGATTCCCAGATGACCGGGGATATGAAGACGAGCAATACTGCAGCCATCGATGCCGCCTTCTCCGGAAAGAATGCTTCCATGATGGGTGACATCACGGCCGCCGATAATTCCACCGTAACATCCGCCTTCTCCGGTGAAAATGTTTCCTTTACAGGAAATATCGATACGACAGCGACGAGTTACCAATGGGGAACTGGCTATGCCCCTAACCAGTCGGCCATAACGGCCGCCTTCTCCGGCAAGAACGCTTCCATGATGGGTGACATCACGGCCGCCGGTAATTCCACCGTAACATCCGTCTTTTCCGGCAAGAACACTTCCTTTACGGGAAATATTGATACGACGAAAACGTCCCAAACGGGTCAATCTGGCAGCTCTGTCGAATCCTCCAATAATAGTACTGTCACAGCTGACTTTTCCGGCTCCGGCGCTTCCTATACAGGCGACCTTGCCTCGGCCGGTACGAGCAAAGCCAATATCGCCCTTACAAATCACGGTCTCTGGAAAGGCAAAGCTGCAACGATGGAAAACGCCACGACGGCCATTACCCTTTCAAATGGCTCCCGTTGGGACCTGACAGCTAACAGCAACGTATCGTCCCTCGACCTTTCTTCCGGCGCTACGGCTTCCCTTGCAGGCGATGCCCACAGCCTCGATGTGGGGACCTTGAGCGCAAGCGGCGCGTCCGGCATCTTTGAAATGGATCTTGCCTATCATGATAACAAGGTTGATACCTACGAAAACGCTACAGACAGCGACTTTCTCTACGCCCACGGCGGCACCGGGAGTTCCTTTACAGTCCAGCCCACAGCCATTGCCTCCGTCGATGCCATGAAGTCCGGAGACAAGCTTTACTTTGCCCAGGTAAAAGAAGGAGCTGCTGCCTTCAAAGTGAATCAGGACATCAAGCTCCAGAACAAAAACAGCCTCTTTGACAGCACCCTTTCTGTCAAGAAAGAAACGGATACGGAAAAGACCGACTATGAAGACTGGTTCATCACTCCTGTCGGTGACGGCAAAACACCAAACCTGAACGCCTTTACGCCAGGTTCCGCCCACCATGCCGCCGTCTCCATTTGGCGTGAATCAGATACCCTCCTGAAACGCTTGGGCGAACTTCGCTACAATCAGGAAGACCAGGGCCTTTGGGCACGCTACATTAACAACAAACTAAATTGGGATGGCAGGAATAACTTCGATACGACCATGAAAACCCTGCAAGTGGGTTATGATAAGAAAGAAACGGGCACAAAGCGCGACTGGTACTACGGCGGTGCCATCGAGCACACCTGGGGCAGCAGTGAATACGCTGGCTGCGGCGACGGCAAGCAGCACCTCACCGACATCGCCCTTTACGCAACACAAATCGGCAATAAAGGCCACTACCTCGACCTTGTCACCAAAGTCGGCTACCTCAGCTCTGACTATAAGACCACCTACGGAGACAGTGCTGACTTTGACAACTGGGCTTTCAGTGCCGGTGCTGAATATGGCCGCAAGAAAGCCCTGGGAAATGAATGGTTTGTCGAACCGCAGGCCCAGCTCACCTACTACTTCCTCAAAGGCGATAACTACACGACGAAAAACGGCGCCATCGTAAACCAAGACAACACGGATAACCTCGTTGGCCGCCTCGGGGCCGTCCTTACCAAGGAATACGATAAAGAAACAAGGAATCCGAAACGCTTCTACGTCAAAGCCTCTGTCCAGCACGACTTCCTTGGAGACAGAAGCCAGCATCTCCAGCAAAACGGCATGTCCTACTATGACAGCAACGACTTTAGAGATACGTGGTACACCGTGGGGATCGGTACGAATGTCCACTTTGACGACAAATACGCCTTCTACTTCGACGCAGAAAAGAACTTTGGCGCCGACCTCAAATCAAAATATCGCGTGGAAGTGGGATTGAGATATGAGTTTTAAAGACTGAAAGTGGTACGCTTTGAGGCGGTTGTGAGTGTTGAGTAAAACACAACGGCCGTTTCTTCCGAAATCATTGATTTCTAGACCCAGATCTGAGAAGAATATGACGAAAAGATAATATGGAAAAATAAGGAAAAGCCTTAACCCGATTTTGCGAATTAATTCGGGTTAAGGCTTGATTTATATGCGGTTAGGTAGGGTTGATACAGAGCCTTGGAGCTAAAGAAACGAAGGAAAAAATTAACACCAGAACCACAAAATCCTTGATCGCAGAAAATCGTTTTGTCCCTAAAAGCCAAAACGAGCAATCTGCAAAGAGAAAGCAACCTGACAGCTCTTTTGCCTTAGAACTCGATGCTTCGCCGTCTCTAAGGCGTAAAGAAGAAGACAGAAGACCTGAGATCAAAAGATTTGATTGCCTCATTTATCGTGAAACTTTCAGCGACTTTTTAAGCGTCCGATCATAATCTCACACTTTTTTATGCCAAGACACAGGGAGCTTACGAAGCAATCGGCGATGGATGTATCACCTTTTCAAGTCAGATCAACTCTACGAGTCAAATTCAAAGAAAAAAGACCGTGAGAAAAAGACTTCCGGCTTGTTGCGATTGTGCGGCCCCCAAGGGATGCTTTTCCCCAGCAAAAAGCCTCAAGTCTCATTTGGTCGCATGCCCAGCTTGCCGCTTTTCGCTTGCTTACTTAAATGCAAATGGCAATGAGCCGACAGCTAGGCTCACTCTTCTCCCTCTAGTCCCTGCTGCATTTTTCGGCGTCCACGGCAAGGACAAACATAAGGACGTAGAGGGCGTCAGCAGGATCTGCTACATCAAGAACATAGGTATCGGTAAGATTGAGAAGCTCTTTACTAATGCTCGCAATGCGATTTCTGTTCCTATCGCGAATGGTGTAGTCCCATTCGAAGATATTGCCTTTTGCTTTCCAGCCCAAAAAGTCGAGGGAATAACTTGGTGAAAAGAGGCTGATGTTCTTTTTGACGCTGCCCAAGTGGCGGCCGTCTGCAGAAAGTTCAAATTTAGGAAGGAGTGTGACAATCTTTTCCTTGACTTTACCCACTTCCCTTCCAAAGGCGTCGTAAATCTTGAGGCAGTGACCCCAGGATAGCTGGCCCTTTACAACAAAAAGGGTGTCCCCGTTTTCGTTATAGATATCATAGCTATCGAGCCAGGAAAAGATGCGCTGACGGAACAGTAGTTTCATGGGGTTCTCCTTTTAATCATCAGATTGTATGTACAAGTTCACGGATTTCATCAAGTTTTTGTTCGGTCTCGGAATTTTGGGAATGAAAGTCCAGAAGCTTGGCATAGTTTCCTTCCTCCCAGGCAATCTTCCGGCTGATGGAAAAGTTCAGGTCAAAATAAAAGCACAAGGCACCAACGTAAAAGTCCATAAAGGTTGCTTTGCTTTGCGTTTTGACAAGGCGTCTTGCCCTCGCCTGAGCCATGACGGAGTCAGAGATAGACTGCCTTTCAAGGTCCGACCAGTCGACGTTCCAGACGTTGATGTTCTTTTCCCTGTACATGACGTAGACGCGAAAGATATCAAGCTTGTCGGCGTCCCGGATGAGGCGGGCAAAATGAAGTTCCCGCTTGGATAAATCCCCTCTTACTTCATAGACGTTATGTTCCCCAATGGCAGCCCGGATGACGTCATTTTCCTCAGAGGACGCAATAAAATCCTTGATATGGTCTTCCTCAAAAAGAACATGGACGCCGTATTTCGCATGATCCATGGAACGATAATCGAAAAAGGTCTGATAGCGCCGCAACTGCTCAAAGCGGCCAATATCATGGAGGATACCAATGAGCCAGGCCAAATCAATCTCCTCTTTTTCCATGGAAAGGCTTTGGGCAATCCGTTCAGAAAGGGCTGCCACGCGCAGGGAATGGGCATATTTAAGGTTCACTCCCGGCCCCATGCCACAAAACCCATCCACATAGGATTTAAAGGTGTCCAGGATGTTTTTTCGTAAGATTTCCATCGTCATACTCCTATCAGATTGGGGCACACCCCTACCCTGTAGTATACCCGTTTTGCTGAATTTGAGCAAAAAAGAGGTTCTTTGTCAAATTTTGGGGTGCTAAAGTATCTATGCACTCCTGG
>UPXT01000055.1 GCA_900538365.1 uncultured Acidaminococcus sp.
TCTCCAGGAGTGCATAGATACTTTAGCACCCCAAAATTTGACAAAGAACCTTTTTTGTGGCACTTTTTGCTAAAAGGAGGTCATCATGGATTACCACATTCGTCCCTTGGAAAAACGAGATTATACGCTGCTGCCCAACTTTCTTTATGAAACAATCTATGTTCCCAAAGGACGGAAGAAGCCGTCCAAAAAGATCCTGGATATGCCCGAACTGAGACTTTATACTCATGGGTTTGGGCAAAATGATTCGGATTTTGGCTTTGCGGCGGAGTGGAAGCAGCATGTGATCGGCACGGTATGGGCCCGCATCATGAAGGATTATTCCCATATCAATAAGGATATCCCTTCCCTTGTTCTTTCCATCAGTGCGTCCCACAGGGGCAAAGGACTGGGCACAAGGCTTCTGAAAAAACTTATGAAAGAGGCAAAGCTCATTGGCTATCCGGCCCTTTCCCTTTCGGTCCAGGTCTCCAATCCAGCCCGGTTCCTCTACCAAAAACTGGGCTTTGAATCCTTGACTGTCGTCAAAGGGGAGACGGAGGAAGAAATCGTCATGGTGAAGGAATTTTCCTAAAGGCTGTGGACGCTCTCCTTTTCTTTTCGTATAATATATGGATATGAAATAGAAAGGAATGTTTCTTATGGCGCGTATTCTCCTAATTGCGGCGGCACTCCTCTGGGGAGGTACGCTGTCAGCCCAGCGTATCAGTACACAGTTTCTCGGGGCCTTTTCCTTTATGGGTATCCGTTATCTTGTTGGGGTTTTATCCATGCTGCCCATTGTCTATTGGGAACAGCGGTATCATAACCATACACTCCACGAAGGGAAAAAGCCTTTTCCCCTTGTTCTTGCGGCGGCTATCCTTGCCATCTTCCTCACGGCGGGAACGGGTTTTCAGCAGCTGGGAATGTTCTCTACGACAGCGGGCAAGGCGGGGTTCATTACGAGCCTTTATATTGTCATCGTGCCTTTTTTTGCTTACTTTTTGGGGAAGCCTCTTCGCAGGACCGCCCTCATCGGCAGCCTTCTTGCCATGATCGGCATGTATTTTCTTGCGTATCCGACGGATGGCGCTTCTTTTAACCGAGGTGATATCCTGATTGCTATTTGTTCCGTTATCTGGTCTGTATATATCCTCCTTGTGGACCGCTGGTCCGTTCATTATGCGGGGTTTACCCTTGTTGCAGTGGAATTCTTTTTCGCTGGAATCTATAACCTTGCCTTAAGTCACCTTGCCGGTGAAGTCATTACGTTGGAAAATATCCGGTCTGCCCTTTGGCCCATCTTGTACTGCGGCTTTTTGGGCGGCGGCCTTGCTTATTCCTTTCAGTTTATCGGCCAGCGCGGCGTGGCTCCGACCGAAGCGTCACTGCTTTTAAGTTTGGAGACCGTCTTCAGCGTTATCGGCGGTTGGCTGATCTTGGGGGAAGTCCTGTCCGGAAGGGAACTGGTGGGGTGTCTATTTATGCTGATGGGGATTGTCATCAGTCAGATTCAATTGAAAAAGCAGTCAAATCATTAAACGCCTGATTCTCCACAATAGCTTGTCTCCATTGCTTAATTCCTTATTTTATGGATGCAATGGAGGCATGTCGATTCGTCCGATATTTCGTTCCTGATTGTGGGATTGATGGTCCGTTATACGTTAGGTCATGAGCCCATTGCCTTAAAAATATCTTTAAAAGTGCAATGGGCTTACCTATTTCATCAAATCGGTGCAATTCGTGCTTCAGGTAAATAGTCAGGCGCTGCCCGCCTTCCTTCCCTTTCCAGCAGCCACTTCTTCCGCTCTATGCCGCCCGCATATCCTGTCAGCGATCCATCTTTTCCAATCACGCGGTGGCAGGGAATGATGATGGAAATGGGGTTTCGCCCAACGGCGTTTCCCACGGCTTGGGCAGAAAAGTGCGATTTACCAGTTTCCTGGGCAATTTCGGCGGCAATGGCCCCATAGGTCGTCACTTCCCCATAAGGGATGGCAAGAAGCTTTTGCCATACTCGTTTTTGGAAGGCCGTCCCCTGCGGTGCCAAGGGAAGCTTCTGTGGGTCAGGCTTTTCTCCCTTAAAATAGCGCGTTAGGTAGGTCTCAATAGTTTTCCAAAGGGGCAGCGCTTCCAGGGACTTAGAAGCTCCCTGTTCCAAGGTCCCGTCATAGCGCTGTCCCACAAAATAAAGGGCAGTCACATGTTTGCCGTCACTTTGGATGGAAATATCTCCCAAGGGGGAGGCGAAAATGGCTTGATAGATCATTGTTCTTCCTTTCTTTTCCTTAGCGCCATAGGCTCACTGTCGCATAGCTGCGGAAAGGCCGCCACGCTTCGGCAAGGGTCAGGCGCTTTTTCGGCGTTGTGCCGGGCATGGCATGTTTGATGCCCGCATCGTTCTCAAGAAAAATATCCGGGTCTTTCAGGACACGCATAGCAATATAGTCACTTGTCCAATGGCCAATGCCTTTAAGCGATAACAGTGCTTTTTTGGTTTCCTCCCGGGTCCTTGTGCCGTCAAGGCGCAGGGAGCCCTCCACAAGGGCCTGTGCAAGGGCTCTGATGGCCGCGGCGCGGGAGGAGATGATTCCTAGTTTTCCCAGTTCATCGGCAAGGCCTTCTCCGTAGGAAAGGATTTTATTCGGTGTGGGGAAAAGATGGGTAAGTCCGGGATGGCCTGTTTCAATGGGGGTCCCCAAGGTCGCCACGAATCGTGAGGCAAGAGTACCGGCCGCTTTCACTGTAATCTGCTGTCCCAAGATGGCCCGCACGGCCGTTTCAAAACCGTCAAAGGCACCGGGAATGCGGATTCCTTCCATAAAAGTGCCGGGAAAATCATCATTCATGGCGCAAAGCACGGCAGCGACGTTTCCCGGAAAGGCCGCCAGATCAAACTGCCTTGAGACCCGAAATATAACATCCGAGAGGACGGGAAGCAGGGTATCTGAAAGGGTCAGGATGAGGGCATCGTCCTTTTTTGTGGGCGCAACGGAAATGATACCCTGACAGGGTTCTCCATTTTTTCCTTCAAGGGATACGGTTCGCTCATAGATACCGTGAGTCACGTTTTCAATGCCTTTTATGGCGCGCCCTTCCAAAAAGGCAAAAAGCGGCGCCGCAAGATAGGGCGGGCGATAGGTGAGGGTGAGCGTCAGCGTCCCCAATGCAGGCTGTGATGAGGCCAGTCGGTGCAGGGCCGTTGGCGGCAAGTGATAACGTTCCTGAAAAAGTTCATTCAGCCGTCTTGTGCTGCCAAAGCCGGAGGCGAGGGCAATCTCTGCAATGGAAAGGGACGAACCCTGGAGCAGGGCCTTAGCAAGGAGCAGCCGGCAGGTTTCCAGATAGGTAATGGGCGCGACATGGAACTGGTCCATAAAAGCGCGGCGCATGTGACGGCTTGAATAGCCAAAGCGCGCAGCCATCCCTTCAAGGGAAAGGGGACCGCTGGCGTGGGCCCATAAGTAGGCAGCCATCTTTTCCGCAAGGCTATCCGTTCCCAGAAGGCTTGCCGAAAAGGAAGGCCGTTCTGGGTGGCAAATCAGGCAAGGGCGAAAGCCTGCCGCTTCTGCTTCGGCCGCGCTTGAGAAAAAACGGCAGTTTTTTGCACTGGCCCGGCGGGCAGGGCAGATGGGGCGGCAGTAGATGCCTGTCGAGCGGATGCCGACAAAAAGCGAACCGTCGTAGGACGCGTCACAGCTGCGGTAGGCTTCATAGGCTTCCTTTTCGGGGATCTTCATAGGTGGGAAACACCTCCTTTTTCCTCACTATACCACGATTCTAAGAAAAAATCCCGCGGTTTTCGGACATGGATAGATAAGGGAGTTTTTCCTTCCTGCGTTGCAAGGATGCTTCCAGATATGGTAAAATTTTGTGGTTTATCAAAGCGGGCATGGGTCCGCCATAGAAAAGAGGAATTTGCTGCTGTGAACAAGATAGGAATCATTGTGAACGCCGACGATTTTGGCCGTCACGAACTCATCAACGGAGCCGTTCGGGAAGGCTGCCAAAATGGGCTCATCCGCTCGGCAACCCTTATGGTCATGGGAAATGCCTTTGCTGACGCGGTAAAGACGGCAAAGGAGCTGCCCGAGCTCGGTGTCGGAGTTCATTTGACGGTTGTTGATGGAATGCCGGTCCTTGCGCCGGCAGAGATTCCTTCCCTCATCGACCCCAAGACGGGCCGCTTTTACGCGGACCATGGGGCCTTTGTCAAAGCCTATGCGAGAGGCAGAATCCGCATGAGCGATGTGCGTCACGAATGGGAAGCCCAGATTAAGAAGTTCCTTGCTTCCGGCCTTATTCCGACCCATGTGGACAGTCATCAGCATATGCATGTCCTGCCTGGCCTCATCGATGCAGCGCTCGACCTGTGTGCCCGCTACGAAATTCCGGCGATGCGCATTCCCTCCATTCCTGTGGACCTGCGCAGGACGACGCTCAGGAACTTTGGTGAGCAAGTGGGGCGGGCCGGGCTTCACGTCCTTAGTGAGCGGGCCCGCAAAAAGGCCAAAGCCTTTCATCTTGCCGTGCCTGATGCCTTTGGCGGCATTGTGGCAGGACGGGCTGTGGATAAAAAGACCATTCGCCAGATTCTTTTGAGCCATTACCAAGGAATTACGGAAATCATGGTCCATCCTGGCCTTGATGATGCCATTCTTTCCGCTGACGCGCACTGGGACCATAGCTTTGAAACAGAACTTGCGGCTGTAACCGATGAGGGAAATCGATCCATTTGTCAAGCCCTGGCCATCCGTGTCATGAATTTCAGGGACCTTGCCCAAGAAAGGAAAAAGCCATGATTTATACTGTGACCTTAAATCCTTCCCTTGACTATGTTGTTGACGTGGATGACCTTACGGTTGGCACAATCAACCGCAGCACAAAGGAAGCCATCTATCCGGGCGGTAAGGGCATCAATGTGTCCATCGTCCTTTCCCGTCTTGGCGTCGAGACAACGGTACTTGGCTTCAAAGCGGGCTTTACGGGCGATGACCTGGAACGCCTTGTTCAAAAAGAAGACATCAAGGTCCAGCTCCTTCCCGCTGAAAAAGGCTTGACCCGCATCAATGTGAAAGTGCGAGGGAAGGAAGAAACAGCTATCAATGGGGCAGGACCGGAAGTAGGGGATAAGGAACTGGCCGATCTTACGGCCCTTCTGGAAGACCTACGGAAAGATGACATCCTTGTCCTTTCCGGGAGCGCCCCTAAAAAGGCCGCTGATACGCTCTATGCGGACCTTGCCGCGATGATGGAAGCTCGGGGCACGCGCTGCGTTGTCGATGCAACGGGTATGCTCCTTAAAAAAGCACTGCCCAATCATCCATTTCTCGTAAAACCAAATCGGGAAGAACTTGAGGAAATCGTGGGCAAAAAGCTTGCTTGCCTTAACGCCATCGAAGCTGCGGCGCGGCAGATGCAGCAGCAGGGAGCGCGGAATGTCCTTGTGTCCTTAGGCGGGGAGGGCGCCCTCCTTGTCGACGAAAACGGCTATACCCATTACCACGGGGCCCCTAAGGGACAGGTCCTCAATACGGTCGGTGCTGGTGACAGTATGGTCGCAGGTTTCCTTGCTGGCTGCGAAACGACTGGTGATTATGCAAAGGCCCTCCACTGGGGTATCTGTGCCGGCAGTGCAACGGCCTTTTCGATGCACCTAGCAAGTAGGAAAGCCTTGAAAGAACTGATTGAAAAGGGAGAATGACATGAAAATTACGGATCTGCTCAAAAAAGAGAGTATCCTCTTAGAAGGTCACGCCACTGACAAAATAAACGCCCTCCATACCTTGGTGGGGCTTATGGCCAAACAGGGGAATGTCGCCGATGTGGACACGTACGAAGCCTGCGTCCTCAAGCGAGAGGAAGAAGGCAGTACGGGTGTTGGCGAAGGCGTTGCCATTCCTCATGCCAAGACGGGTGCTGTCACACGTCCTGGTCTTGCTTTTATGCGCTGCCTTGACGGCGTGGAATTTGATTCCTTGGACGGGCAGCCGGCCAAACTTTTTTTCCTCATTGCCGCACCGGAGAGCAAGGACAACGTCCATTTGGACGTCTTGAGCCGCCTTTCAACTCTCCTCATGGACCCTGATTTCATTGATGGCCTCATGGCCGTAAAAAATGAGGATGAGCTGTTTGCCCTCATCATAAAAGCCGAAACTGAAAAGTTTGCTGACGAGGCACCTGCAGAACCCTCCGCGCCTGCTGCGGCAGCAGAAAAGAAAGGAGCCTACCAGGTCCTTGCCGTCACGGCCTGCCCGACCGGCATTGCCCACACCTATATGGCGGCCGAAAGCTTGGAGCAACATGCGATGAAACGCGGCATTTCCATCAAAGTTGAAACCAATGGACAAAGCGGCGTCAAGCATGCCCTCACGGCTGAGGAAATCAAAGGCGCGGAAGGCATTATTGTCGCTGCCGATAAATACGTTCCCATGAACCGGTTCAAAGGAAAACGGGTTGTGATCGTGAAAGTCGCCGACGGCATCAATAAAGCCGACGCCCTTCTTGATGAAGCCCTTTCGGGGAAAGCCCCCATTTTTGAAGGGGAGACCAATCGGAGTGAAGCTGCTGCGGAAGATACGGCAGAAAGCGGCGTCCGTAAGATCTATAAGCATCTCATGGATGGCGTTTCCCATATGCTGCCCTTCGTCATCGGCGGCGGGATCCTTATCGCCCTTGCCTTCCTTGCCGACATGGGTGCAGCCGGGACGGCCAAGTTTGGGAGCAGCACGCCTTTTGCGGCCTTTCTCAAAAATACGGGCGGCATGGCCTTTGGCTTCATGATGCCCATGCTCTCAGGCTTCATTAGCCAGAGCATTGCTGATCGGCCGGGTCTTCTTGTCGGTATCATGGCCGGCGCCCTTGCAAGTGCTGGTGGCAGCGGTTTCTTTGGGGCGCTTATCGGCGGTTTTGCGGCAGGATATCTCATTCTCCTTTTAAAGAAACTCGTAAGCGGACTGCCTCAATCCCTTGAAAGTCTGAAACCAATCCTTATCTATCCCGTCATCGGTCTCCTTCTCATTGGGGCCCTTATGACCGGCGTCATCAACCCCGTCATGACGTCCTTCAACCAATGGGTGACCGGGTCTCTGGCCCATATGGGGGGCGTGAGCAAAGTCCTCATGGGCTTTATCCTGGGCGGCATGATGAGCATCGACTTTGGCGGACCGCTCAATAAGGCTGCCTACGTCTTCGGCACGGCTTCCCTTGCTGGTGCCGATGGTACCGCCGTTTCGTCCCCCTTCATGGCCGCCGTCATGATTGGTGGGATGGTTCCCCCTGTAGCCATCGCCCTTGCCACGCAGTGCTTCCGCAGCAAGTTTACGGATAAGGACCGCAAGTCCTTTGTGTCGACTTTTGTCATGGGCCTTGCCTTCATTACGGAAGGTGCCATTCCTTTTGCCGCTGAAGATCCGATGAGGGTCATTCCTTCCTGCGCCATTGGTGCCGCTGTAGCAGGGGCCCTCAGCATGTATTTCGGCTGTTCCGTGCCTGCGCCTCACGGCGGGATTTTCGTGTTTGGTGTCGTCCAAAATGCCGGTATGTATCTTATCTCCCTTGCTGCAGGCTCCGTCCTCGGGGCGGTCCTTCTAGGCGTGTTAAAGAAAAAAGTATAAGCTCAGAGAGGCTGTGAAAAATGACTGTCATATTTTTTACAGCCTCTTCTTTTATGGGTAAAATTGTAATTTTAAAAATAAAGGGTACGGCATCGCACCCTTTCTCCCTAACCTTTAAAATGGATGCTCTAGGACCACAATTTTCAGCTTTTACCATCCGGTTTCTTGGCTCACCGTCTTTAGCGTCCTTTCCCTCTCGGCCTTTCTGCCATTTGCATTTTGCAAATTTGTCTCAAGATGGTTCCCGCTGCAAGAAGCTCCCGGCCCCAGCGACGACGGCGGCCCTGAGCCGCCAGCAATCTTCTAGCACAGCGTCGCGGGAGCTGATGCGATAAGGTTCTCCGAAGCGGTGCCATCAAAATTAGATGGGCGTCGCGTGAATTTCCTTGCAGCTAGAGCTATTTGTTGTGGAGATTGGGGCGCGGCCGACAAAGCAGAGGGTCCCTTGTGGACCGAAGAATGAAAAAGCTTCTCTTTGATGAGCTAGGCCCTGGGGATAACGACACATTTTACATCGACTTAGTCCAATTTTTCCCTTCTCCCACCAACGGCCACTCTCTTGTCATTCAGAAAGCTTCATGGTAGAATGAGAGTGTATCTACAACAATAAGGAGGGGCGTCCCATGTCAACCGTTACGTTTGATACGATCAGAGCCAAGGTGGAAGAACTTCGCACGCTGCCGTCCAGCTGTCCTGAACTGAAAGCTGTCTGTACGGAATGGCTTAAAGCCGTTGGTACGGACCGTCAGCAGGAAATGAACGCTAAGCTTTTAAAGGAAGCGGAAGAAGACATCAACACGCTTGATGACGTCATTCCGTTCTTCGAGTCTGATGCAGGCAGGAAGGCCTTCGGTGAAGAAACGGCAGCCCAGCTTGCCCAAAACGCTCACGAACTGAAGGCCGAAGGCAAGAAATACTGCTTCTGTCCGTCCTGCACGATTTGTCTCTTCATCCTGGAAAATAAAGAAGTCCTTCTCTAAGAAGGAATTCCAGGGGTGCTTTCATGGCACCCCTTTTCCTATGTCAAAATTGCCATTTGGCTTATTTTTTGGGAGGCATTATGTTTGTCAATCGCCCGCTGACGACGCGTGCCGTCGTTTTTATTGGCCTTTTGGGGGCCTTATCCTTTCTTCTCATGAGTTTTGAATTTCCCTTGCCCTTTGCACCGGCCTACATGAAATTTGAGATTTCCGATATGCCGGCCCTTTTTGGCGGCTTTTTCCTGGGACCCATTGCCGGAGCTTTGGCTGCCTTTGTCAAGATTCTCCTGAAGCTTGTTATCATCGGGACAAACAGCGCCCTTGTGGGCGAGGTTATGAACCTTTTCTGTTCCATTGCCTATGTTGTGCCAAGCACCATTTTCTACCATCTCCATCATTCGAAAAAAGGCGCCCTCTATGCCCTTGTGGCAGGCTCTCTTATTGCCAGCATCTTTGCTGTTGTGACAAACTATTACTTTGCCATTCCCATGTATGTGAAGCTCTACGGGATTCCTCTTGAAACCATCCCCAAGATGGGGCATGCCGTCAATCCCTTGGCCCAATCCCTTATGGATTACCTCTTATTTACAGTCCTGCCTTTTAATCTCATTAAATATGGCATCGTAAGCTTTTTGACCTATCTTGTGTATAAAAAGGCCAGTGTGGCCTTAACGGAAATCGTAAACCGTCTTGACCGGTAGGAGCCAACTCATGGAATATCGAAAAATTGACGAAAAGCACTTTGTGGTCCGTCTTGCAATCGGCGAAGAAATTCACGACAGCCTTGTTGCCCTTGCTGAAAAAGAGAACATCACCTTTGCCATGATCCAGGGCATCGGTGCTGTTCGTGAAGTTACGCTGGGACTTTATCACCTTGACCGGAAAGAATACCGGGAAACAAAACTTTACGGAATCAAGGAAATCATTTCCCTTACAGGAACCCTCGATAGGCTTCAGGAAAAACCCTATGGTCATTTCCACATTGCCCTTGGCGGGGAAGGGGGCACGACTTGGGGCGGTCATATGGTCTCGGGCATTATTGGCATAACCGCCGAAATCGTCGTCACCTGTTTTGACACCACTCTCGTGCGGAAACGGGACGAATCCTTAGGGTTTAATATGTGGAATCTTTCTCAAAAGGCGTAAAATTCGATACAATTTCATAGTAAAAAGCTGGGACAATTTTTTGTTTCAGCTTTTTTCTTGCTCTTTTCTATCTTTTTCCATTAAAATATAAAACATGCAATCTTCATAGAAAGGAAGGCCGCCATGATTTCTTCGTCAGCAAAAGCCCGTTTTTCCCTCATCTTCTCCATGCTTGTCTTTGCTGCGGTCGGGCCCATTGTGCGCCATATTCCGCTTCCAGAAAGCGTCATTGCCTTCTGCCGCGCGCTTTTGGGCGGCTTTTTTCTTTTTTTCTTTGCCTGCGTCAAAAAAGAGAAACTGCGCTGGAATAACCTGTGGGAGCGAAAATACAGGCTCTTTTGCTGCGGCCTTGCCATGGGGCTTAACTGGATTTTTCTCTTTAAGGCTTTTGCCAGCACGAGCGTAGCCGTGGCGGTCATTTGCTACTATCTGGCGCCTATCTTGGTGCTCTTTTTTTCGCCCTTTGTTTTTGACGAAGGGCTTACGAAAGGTAAGGTCCTCAGCGTGCTCCTTGCTTTTTGTGGCATGATCCTTGTCTCCGGCATCTTTGAAAAAGCCGGTGGGGCCAATGTACAGGGCATGCTCTATGGTCTCCTGGCGGCTTTCTTTTATGCCTGCGTCATGATGATCAATAAGACTTTGGGAGACCTCACTCCTTACGAATCGACCATTGTGGAACTCATTTTGGCCGCCCTGATCCTTTTTCCCTATGTGCTCTGGACGGAAGACGTCTCCCATTTTATGCTGACAGGAAGCGAATGGGGCTATCTGCTGTTTTTGAGCCTTTTTGTAACAGGATTTACGTATGTACTTTTCTTTGGAGCCCTGCCCAAACTGGAGGCTGCCGCCATTGCTCTATATACTTATATCGACCCTATTGTGGCCGTCCTTCTTTCTAGGTTTTTGCTCCATGAACGCTTCACGCCTGCCATGCTCCTAGGAGCGGTGCTGATCCTTTTGCCAACGGCTGTCGAGGAGATCCGATCTGCCGTCAACGAAAAGTAAGGAGACTGATCCATGTTTTTTAACCCTAGCTGCGGCCTGTGCCTTTATAAGCCGAACCTCGCTGAACGGGTCTATGAAAAGCTTCATGCCTTGGATCCTTCACTTAGGCCACACGGCATCTGCTGCCGGAGGAACCCCCAACTGCCCGAAGGCGCGGTCATCCTCAATGTCTGTCCTTCCTGCGACAATCACTGGCGGACCCGTTATGAGGGCATCCGCACATTGTCTTTATATGAATATATTGATCGCCTGGATGCCTTTTCTTTGCCGCGCTATGACCAGCTGACGCTGACCATTCACGATTCCTGCCCGGTAAGGGGGCGGGATTCCTTTTATATCAGTGTGCGCAGCCTGCTTCGAAAAATGGGAATCACCATACAGGAAGCTCCTTTTAATAGGGACCAATCCCTGTGTTGCGGCAATTCCTTTTTTAAGCACGGAGCTGACGAGGATGCCTTTCATGCGCTTGATTGCTGCGTTTCCCAGCTGCCCTGTGAGAATGTCCTTACCTATTGCCTTACTTGTATGAAGATGCTTTCCTTGGGCGGCAAGCGGCCGTTTTACCTCTTGGACCTCATCATGGGGGAAGAAACAAGACCAGGTTCCCTTGATATAAAGGCATGGCACCGGGCGCTTGACAAGGCAAAATGGCAGGATGATAAGCGCCTTAACCTGGCAGTGAGCAAATCTATGGATCATATGGAACGTGGATGATTCCATCAAGAAAGGACCTATGCACAAATCATGGATGAATCAATATTGGCCACTGTAAAAGATGAGCTAAAGCACGGAGGACCGCATGTACATTTTCTAGCTTTTATTTTCTTTAATTTACTGGGTATCCTCCTTTTTCATTTTGTATTCCGTTTTTTGATCGTAATCTTGGTGAAAATCACCCGTATCAAGGAAAAGACGTGGAAAAGTACCTTTCGTTTCATGCCAACCCTGGTGGGTATGCTGGCAGGAAGCCGTATGGCCAAAGAGTTCCTTAATGTTCCTTGGTTCATCAAGGAGTTGATGGAAAATCATTTTCGCAGTCTGCTCCTCATTACGGTGACCTTTTTTATTGCTCATTTGTCTTCTTCTTTGATCAAGGCAAGGATGACGCGGCGGGAAAGCGAATCATCTTCCATGTCCATCTTGACGACGGTCATTGATCTAGCAATCTATATGGCAGGATTCCTCATTATCCTTAGTTCCTACGGGATTTCCATTTCTCCCTTGCTGACCGCTTTGGGAGCTGGAGGACTGGCTTCAGCCCTAGCCCTGCAGGACACGCTGAACAATTTGTTTTCCGGCATTACCACAATCGTTTCCCGTCAGGTCCATATGGGGGACTATATTAGCCTTTCCAGCGGCGAATCAGGTCGGGTTGTCGATATGAACTGGCGCAATACGACACTTCGGACGTCAACAGGAAATATGATCATTGTCCCTAACAAAAGCATTGCGGCCTCAATCATTACCAACTACGAGCAGCCTCAGGCAGAATGCACGATTGCTATCCCGCTGACCATCACTTATGGAAATGACTTGG
The DNA here is from genome assembly GCA_900538365.1 of uncultured Acidaminococcus sp. Lineage (GTDB taxonomy): Bacteria > Bacillota > Negativicutes > Acidaminococcales > Acidaminococcaceae > Acidaminococcus. The sequence goes on from UPXT01000055.1 coordinate 12,267, forward strand.
AAGAGGTTGAGCGGGTCACCCTCGGGGTTGCACGCAGCATCCTGGAGCGGAGCCAGTATGGCGTCAAGGGATTTATGCCGGCTGTACGGTATGATAAAATGGGAGAATATGGAATTACCTTGAAGGTTGTCCTGCGCATCCGCAATATCGTTGATGAGACCAAGATCCGTCACCAGTTCATCAAGGAAATCATTCGGGTCTACGGACAGGAAGGAATTGAACTTCTCGTGCGCCATGATTAGATAGATGCCGTTTTGAGGTAAGGGTGGAGCAAGAAAGAAGAAAGCAAAGCAGGATTATAGTAAAAGGCCCCTCGGCTGCAGCCTGTGGGGTCGCAGGAAGACAAGATGAAGAAAGGAAGGAATGCAGATGATCTTATCTTTTTTAACTGCACTCTCGGACGCGCTCTGGGGGACTCCCATGATTGTGGTTCTATTGGGAACGGGGCTTTATTTGAGTATCCGGTTTCGGTTCCGTTATAATTTCCGCTATTATGCGTTTCATTTTCGCAATACCTTTGGCCGCATGTTTGACCATGGGGAAGGGCAGGGCACGGTCTCAGGATTTGCAGCCGCCTGCACGGCCATGGCAAATACAATCGGTGTCGGAAATATTGGCGGCGTGGCAACGGCAATCGTATCCGGTGGTCCGGGGGCTGTGTTTTGGATGTGGGTCTCCGGCTTTTTGGGAATGTCCACGAAAGCGTGTGAAATCATCTTGGGTCAGCGTTTCCGCGTGAAGTATTCAAAATCCATGGATGAATATATGTGTGACCGCTCCTTTGTGATGAAAAATGCCTTGGGCTGGAAAAAAGGCGCCATCCTCCTTGCCATTGCCTGCTTTACCTTGGGCCCTTGGACGGACTGCGTGCAAACTGAGTCCGTGGTTGGTGCGATGCAGGAGGGCTTTGGCCTTGATCCGCGGATCAGTGTGGCTGTCCTTGGCGTGACCTGCTTTGCAACGATCTTTGGCGGCCTCAAGAGAATCAGTGCCGTCATGGAAAAGATGGTACCTTTTATGGCCCTGCTGTATATTCTCGGAGGGGTAGGGATCCTTTTTATCCATCTGGCCGATGTGCCCAAGGCCCTCATGATCATCATTGAAAGCGCGTTTACACCGACTGCTGCTGTAGGCGGATTTGCCGGGGCTACGGTAAAAGATGCCCTTCGCTATGGAATTGCCAGAGGGCTTTATTCCAATGATGCCGGGACTGGGTATGGAATCATTGCCCATGCCTCGGCCCGTACGGATCATCCTGTGCGGCAGGCCTCATGGGGCTGGGGGGAAGTCTTTCTCGATACAATCGTGGTCTGCAGCGTGACTGCCCTGTCGATTATCCTGACCAACGTCTATGTGACCCATCCGGGGGTTGACAGTGCCCGCCTTACGACCGTGGCGTTCCGGGAAGCTTATGGGATTTTTGGGGCTTGGTTCATGGCCATTGCCATCGCGATCTTTGCTTGGACGACCATTGTGGGGATGTATTACAGCTGCGAAAAATCCATCAACTATGCCTTTGGGGACACGGCTCGCAATCGGGTTGCCGTAAAAATTTACATGCTTTACTATATGGTCCCTTGTGTCATCATGTATGACATCAAAGCCGATGCCCTTTGGGCCATGACCGATATCTTGTCTGCTGTTTATGTCATGATGACATTGCTTTTTGTCTTTACGCAGCAAAAGGAGATCATGCGCCTTGTAAAGGACTTCTGGGACCGCTATATGCCTGCGTATGAACGGGGGGAGCACCCGCCCATTGTCAGTTTCGGTACCTTTGAGGAAAGGAAGTAAGAAAAGATGGTTAATTGTAAAATGAAATAGGACATATAAAAAGACATACAGGAAATCTTTTGG
>UPXT01000056.1 GCA_900538365.1 uncultured Acidaminococcus sp.
AAACGTCCTCATAAACTTTTTGTCTAGTGTCCTATTTGCTATTGCAATCAACCGAAAATAACAGAAGAAAGGACAAAAAGCCGTTTTTGGGCGAAAACAGGTGAAAAAAGTCCAAAGAAAGAAACCTTTCCCAGCAAAAAAAGTCCCAATCAACCAGATAGGTTCATTGGGATCATGAGGGGTAAAGGGACAAGTCTTCTTATCTGACGGTGGGAATCCTTTTTGTTCCAAGCATTTTTAGAAGAGCCCTGCGATCGACCTTTCCGGCCGCAGTAAGGGGCAGTTCCGGGCAGATGATGAAATGACGGGGCATCTCCTTGATCATGAGCCTAGTCTTGAGGTCTTCCCGAATGGCCGCCCGGCTCTTTTCTTCTTTAAGGACAAGGAAAGCCGCCATGGCTTCATCCCGCTTTTCATCAGCTACGGAAAGGACAATGGCATCTGACACATAGGGCAATGACAATAGAGCGTTTTCCACTTTGCTGCAGCTGATGGTCAGGCCACCGATATTTACCACATCCCCCTTTCGGCCTAAAAAGATCAGGTATCCCGCTTCATCAAAATACCCTTCATCCCCCAAGGTACAGGGCTGGGAAAGGCCTGCTACATGATAAGGGGTATCAATATAGATCAGGCCATCCCGAATGACGACGCTGACCCCTTTCACAGGTCGCCCAACGCTCATAGGATGCTGAAGGAGCTCTTTGTAGGTAAGGTACGTAACATAATTAAGTTCTGTGGCCCCGTAATATAGATAGATCTCACTATGGGGAAAAGCCCGTTTTAGGGCCTTTGCTGTATCGCTGTCAAGGAGCTGGGACCCTGCCATAACAGTGGTTACTGAGGGGAAAGTATGCCTGATGGTCCGCAGCAGGAGTTTCAATTTAACAGGAACAAGGTAAAGATAGGTGACGCCTTCCCTATAAATAAGATCTTCCCATCTTTTGGGATAAAGCCCCTCTGCCATGACAAGTGCAGCACCGGCATAAAGCACACTGGCAAAGACGCTGAGGTTTCCCGTAAAGCTCATGCTGCCTTCCGTAAAAGCAGCAGAATCCTTCTTGAGCCCAAAAATACGGCACTGCTCAGGGAAGAAGTCAGCCCAACTTTCGTAAGTCCGAAAAAGAAGCTTGGGCAGGTCCGTTGAGCCGGAACTGAGGACGCCCATGATGGCTCCTGGGGGCATCGTGCTCCCAGCTTGTCCCAAGCGGAACCGGCCATCATCAATATAGGCAATCCCCCGCTTTTTAGAGAGCATTTCTGCCAGATGAGGAGTCAGATCCGGATGACCTAAAATAGGCACGAATCCTGCTTTTTGGGCACCTAAAAAAGTAATGAGCTGTGCCACCGGGTCTTTCCGGATAATGAGAACAGGCCCTTTGGGGCAGGAAAGGGCCTGGAGACGCGCCGCGTAGGAAAGGGCCGCGTCACACACAGCTAGATAGGTAAGGCGTTTGGTTTCCGTCACCAGAAACACCTTTTGCGGTAGTTTCCCTGCCTGCATCAGTAATAGATCCATATAATTCATCATGACACCCGTTCCAATAAAAGACCGCTGCCCGTCCCCCCGGCCCCGGCCACAGCAACAAGGCCATAGCGTCCCTCTATCCGCATGAGATGGGCCAAGGCATGAAGGGTCAGGATAGCCCCGCTTGCGCCGTAAGGATGACCATAGGAAAGAGCCCCGCCTAGGGGTAGGTAGGCATCCAAAGCTTCCGGATGCTGCCGAGCAAACAGGGCACTGATTACCGCGAAGGCTTCGTTATATTCGATGCTGTCCATGTCAGAAAAAAGAAGGCCTGCCTGCTGTAAGAGCTTTTCGCCGACCTGCAGGGCCCCCAACGGACTTAATCGAGGGTCCACACCGATGTCGGCAGCGCCTATGATCCGCGCCAAAGGTTTTACGTGGGGTCCCAGAGCCGCCACTTTCCTTTGCGAAGCAAGGACAACGAAGGCTGCCCCATCATGGGTAAGGCAGCTGGTTGCCGCAGTCAGGGTAGGGATGATTTTTTCGGTTGGCGCCGCCTCCCCCAGAAGATTCCGGACTTCTTCTTCCGTAAAAAGTGTCGGCATGCGTCGTGCCAGTTTTTGGGAAAAGTGAGGCCGAATGCCCTCATCTTCACAAACGCCAAATAAAGGAGCGATAAAAGAGGCTACAACAGGTCTAGCCGCAGCGGCCCGAGCATGGCTCCTTACAGCCCAGGGATCAAGTTCCTCCCGCGTTACTCCAAAGATCTGCGCCGTCCGTTCCGCACCCTCGAGCATAGCTCGAGGACTTATCGTATCCGGGGAAAACTGGGCCACCATGAAGCCCTTTTCATGATAGCGAGGATCTTTGGCGGCATAATGTCGGAGAGGCTGAAGGCTGGTCGATTCCAGGCCGCCGCAGATGATCAGATCCGAAAGACCGCTCCGAATCTTGGCGTACCCCATAACAATGGCTGCTGCGGCAGACGCGCACTGCATATCAAGGGTCAGGGCAGGCACTTTTTCATCAAGTCCTGCCATTAGGGCCGTAAGACGCATAAGGTTTCCCCCACTCCCAACGGCATTGCCCCCAATCACTTCGTCTGCTTTTCTTGCTTCAGGCAGCTTAGCAAAAATCGCCCGGAAGAGGGCAGCCCCCAATTCTTCCGGACGAATCGCTTGAAAAACACCGTCAGTAAGGCCGATGGGACTTCTAAGGCCTCCCAAAAGATAGACCGCCTCCTCCATCAGGCACCTACGCGGAATTTACTGATCTTAACGGCCATCATGGCAGCAATGACAACTTTGACAACGTCTCCAAAAAGGAAGGGAATAACAGCCGTCATAAGGGTAGCCCAAACGCTGATACGGTTTACGGCATACATACTGATGCAGCCGCCAATATAGATAATGGGCATGCCGACAAAGATTCCCGTCATGACTAGTTTCTTGAAATCATGGCTCTTGCCGCGTACAGCACTCATCACCATAGCCGCCACCAAAAATCCAATATTGAAACCACCCGTTGGTCCAATAATCTTGGCGATACCGCTCGTTCCGCCAACAAAGACAGGAACACCGACAATCCCCAATAAAAGATAGATCAAGAGCGTCAGTCCCGCTTCCTTGGGTGCCATGACAAAAGCAACGAAATTAACCATGATGGTGAGTGCCGTCACCATGGCCGGAGTAAAAGGCAGCGGAAAAGAAATGTACGCCGACGCCGCTAACAGCGCGACACAGACGCCCGTCAAGGTCATCTTCCGGACGGACGATTGAGCGGACAAAGTCCCGCGAGCTTGATGCATAGAGTTTTCGGTCATGGCAAGGTTCCTCCTCAAGATAAATAGGCTCCCCTACGTAAAGGGGTGACGAAAAGGTCATGGATATAAAGTCCGGATCGTTCTCATAGTCAGCAAGGTCCTTTAGGAGCAGGAGTCCCTGGACAACGGGACGCTCCGTTAAATGGATGGGATTCATGTCCCCTGTTTCCTTGGCAAACTGAATGACTGCCTCACGGGAATAGGTTTTCCATGGCGGCCCCATTGGGAAAAGCTCCTGGCTGGGCATTGCAGGAACTATATTGGGAGAAAAGAAAATCCATGCTTCCAAAAGACCCTCAAGGATTCCTGCTTTATTCACGGCTTTCACGCATAGGCATTCCACACTTTTTTTCTGCCACTGACGGTGGCAGGAAAACGTGCAGGAAGCACCCTCCCCGCCCCAAAAAGCAATGCTTACCCGCCCAATATAGCTATGGTCATAGCGTTTTCCTTGGAACGCCCCCAAGGCTTTGATAAAATTCATTACTTGTTTCATACGCTGTTATCCTACTCTTTTTTTCTTTTTCGTTCAACTTAATTTTATATAGGTTAACATAAGTTCGCAAACGAAAGGCCTTCCTTGGGGAAGGCCTCCAATCCGCCTCATGGGGCTTGCCCTTAGTTCATCGGAAGATCAATGATCCCACTTGAATAAGGAGCAATTTCGTATTGTCCAAACACAAAATGGATGGTTCCTTTTTCATCTAGGTAATAATTCTTGGGCAGTGCCGTGAGACCCTTAAAATCGTAATAAAAAGCATGCTCCTTTCCATAGGACGAAGCAAAGAGGCGGCGATTGATTTCCTTTAGTGTGTACGGCCTTTTTCCTTCCGCCGCAAGCACTTCCTGCCAAGAAACGGGCCGGCCGGTCTCTATGGAAAAAGTCACGCCCAGTTCCCAGCTCGTTGGATGAGCCGCCCGTTCAAAGTAATCATAGCCATATTCCCGGAAGGAAAGGAACTGATCGCCATGATAAGAAAGCAGATAATTGACATGACTTGTCAGTTTCGCATCAGGGAGCGTTGCTTTTTTATAATTTTTCATTGATGACTTGGCCCGTTTCCGAAAATAACGGTTCATGCGCCGGGCCTCATCCCCATGCCCTGCCAAATGAATCTTGGGATAGTGGATGGCAAGGGACTCCTTTTCAATGATCTGATCCCATATTGCAAGACCATTCTGGGCATAGACCACTTGATTATGCACGGTTCCTTCAAGTTTTTGCTCAACAGTCAGATGAGCGGCTTGAACAAGGTCGATGCCCTTTGCCTCCGCAGCAGCTAAAAATGGCATACCAAGGGCTGCTGAAATGAAAAGCGCTGTCATTAGTTTTTTCATGGCAATCCATCCTTTCAAAATCAGTTCAATTCATAACGAACACGAACCACGGTTTCTCCTGCTATGGGACGGCCGGCTGCATCAAGGGCAGGAGCAAAATGCCAAGTGTAAGCTGAATCAAGGGCGGCTTGATCCAGTCGTTCATAGCCGCTTGAAGCGGTCACCCAGGCACTCGTTACGGTACCATCTTCACCGACAGCAACACCAACATCGACGCTCCCTGTTTCGCCAGCTCGACGGGCACTTTGGGGATAGATTTTGCGGTAGCTCGTAAGCGTTGCTCCCCGCGAAGCGTCACGGCCATCGCCATCGCCGCCACTGCCTTCCCCAGTTCCGCTGCCTTCTCCGCTGCCTTCTCCGCTAGTTGCGCCGCTTCCTGTTTTGCTTCCAGTCCCTAGTCCGGGACCCATTGATGCCTCTTTTTCACCCATTATTCCTGCCCCGCTCCCTTTATGAGAATCCATTGCCGTCTTCTGCGATTTTGTGGGCGACGCGTCATCCTTCACAGGTCCTTCTTCCAGCATAGAAGCGGTCAGGGAGGAAAGTGAATGGTCCAAGGTCCCTTTACTGCCGTCCCCGCCTGTGCCGCCGCTCGGTTCCATAAGCTTTACGCCTATAAGAAAACGTGGTTTTTGTGTTGTAATCCGTCCGACCGTCAGGCCTACGGCAAAAAGAAGCAGGAGATGAAGGACAAGGGAAAGCACCCAAGGCCCTTTTAAGGGCAAACGCTTCATGACGACTTGCCGCCTTCTACGGCAAGGGAAAAATCGGTGACGTGAGCGCGGCGCAGGATTTCAAGGGTTCCCATAACCCGGCCATAAGGCACGGTTTCGTCTGCTTCCACGATGATAGGGGTCGCTTTGGGAAACTGCTGCGCAGCCTCTTCAAGTTCCTTCGGGGAAAGTGCCTTTCCATCCAGATGAAGGGTTCCTTTTTTATCAATCGTAACCGTTACCGCTTTTTGCTCCACGAGGGGGGCCTCCCCTTTAGGAAGGCTAACAGGGAGAGCATGGGTCTGGGTAAGGTACATAGTCGCCACAATGAAGACCACAAGGAGCAGGAAAACAAGGTCAATCATAGGACTCAGCTGGATGATCGGCTCCTTTTCCGAGTCGTCAGTCAGACGGATCATGACCGTTCTCCTTTCTTTTGGCGCACAATGGCTTCGCTGAACGTACTGGCAATCATCTCCATATCAAGGGCAATGCGATGGACCCGCTCCACAAAATAGGCGTGGCAGCAAAGTGTCACGATTGCAATGGCAAGGCCAAAGACCGTAGTAATGAGGGCTTCCCCAATGCCGCTTGTCACGGCAAAGGGATTTTCCCAGCGGGAACCAAGGTTCCCAAACGAAGCCATCATTCCCGTAATGGTGCCAAGAAGTCCCAAAAGGGGAGCCAAGGTAATGATGACAGACAGATAGGAAAGCCCCTCTTTGTAACGGTCAAGGACTTGTTTGCTTTCGCTCATAATGAAGGCCTCTTGGGCGCGGATTTCTTCCGGTGCGTCAAGGAGCCGTACGGCAAGATGAGCCTCCCCACCCTTAGTGGCTTGGGCAATGCGGTTTGCTTCCTGCCAGTCATCACGGCGCAAAGCCATGCAGAAAGAACGGGCAAAGCCGCGGTCCGTATCGGCCCGATGAAAAAAAGCAAAGCGATCTAAGATGAGTGTCAATGAAGCCATTGAACATAGGAGCAGGGGCCACATGACGGGGCCTCCCCGCCAAAACCATTCAATACCTTGTTTGATACCAATCATTCCCAAATTCCTTCTTCCTTAGTAGGATGATTCCCTTTATCTTCTGTAATAATGAATCCTTCGCTGCGTTCCACCTGAAGGGGGACGCCATAGGCCCTTGAAAGCACGTCAGGCGCAAGGACCTCGGCAGGAGGCCCGGCCGCGATGGTTCCCGTTTTTCCAAGCAGGACCAGTTGGTTCCCATAACGCGCGGCAAGGGAAAGATCATGGAGCGCCATGACGACGCAGGCCCCTTTTCTGGAAAGTTCCTGAAAGATGTGCATGACCCGTTCTTCTTCAACAGGATCAAGTTCTGCCGTCGGTTCGTCAAGCAGGTAAATCTCCCCACCCGCCAAAAGAGTGCGGGCAAGAAGGACGCGCTGCCGCTCCCCACCGGAAAGTTCCGTCACTGGCCGATCAAAAAAGGACGCTGCCCCCACCTGTTTGAGGGCCTCAAAGGCCCTAAGCGGTTCCGATTCCCTCAGCGTTCCCCAAAGCCCATGACGGGCATAGGCACCAAAAAGGACGATTTCCCTGGCCGTATAAGGAAGGGATAGATGCCGATCCTGAGGAAGATAGGTCACGTGCTGAGAAAGAAAACGCCGTGAACAGCTTGCGTAATCCTTTCCGTCGATCTGGCGCACGCCGCGGTCTATAGGTAAAAGGCCTGCCATAACCCGCAGCAGCGTACTTTTGCCCGCCCCATTGGGACCAATGAGGACGACAAAATCGCCCCGTTCCAACCGCAGGGAAAAGTTCTTGATAATAGGCCGATTCCCATAGCCTGCCGTTACATCGATAAGGTCGATCATGGTTCATATCCTTTCAGGACTTCTTCCGGTTCATCAGGAAAAAGAATCTTTCCATAGGCATGATTGGCCATTTTCTTGATGCCGTAGACCACCATGGGCGATGCATCATAGACGTAACGGTCTGCCAGCGGTTCCATCCGCACAGAGTCCCTCATGGATGCGTAAAAAGGATCCGTAAAAAAGCCCTGCAAAAAATGCTCATAGGCCTCACTTTCAGACGGGTAGGGGTCAGAGACAAGGAAAAAATCCGGCCGTGCTGCAAGGATTGCTTCCTTCGACAAAGGCATCCCATTTTTAAGCCCCCCCTTACTAAGGCCGTTGACCCAGCCGCCACGAGCGGCCAATTCATCGTAAAGGGACCCTGCCCCACCGTACTGACTCATGAGGGAAAGGAGGATGCCCACTGGCTTGCGGCTTTTTTGACTTGCAGCAACCTCTTCAATCTGGTTCAGTTCGCGCTCCATCATGGTAATGACCTTACGGCCCACGATTTCCTGCCGCGTCAAAAGTGCAAGGAGGCGCACATTGTCCTCAATCTGGGCCACCGTAACCGGTCCATGGCAGAAAAAAACGGGAATTCCCATTTCCTCTACTTTTTTTACAAGCAGCGGGTCTGACCAATCTGACGCGACAAAGACATCAGGGTGCAAGGCAGCGATGCTTTCCGGTGTATATTCCCGTACCTTTGTGAGTGTTTCCGTTTCCCTGGCAATAAAGGAAAGACCGGGTTCGCTGTCAAGATAATAGGCACCTGCAAGATGACTTTTAGGAACGACCGTAAGGAGCGTCTCATCAAGGTGCAGGGAGTCTGTCAGGATGCGCCGCGGCTCGTGGGAAAGGGAAACGGTCTTTCCCCGGGCATCCACCGCCGTATAGGCGCCTTCTGTAGTGCTTTTGCCGCAGCCCGTCAGCAGCAAGAGAAAAAGGAAGAGGACGCACAATAAAAGCGCAGGCTTTCTTTTCATGAGACGCCTCCTTTCATAGTAAGCAATAAGGGAACCGCCCGTAAGCGGTTCCCTTATTATATCATGGTTGGTCCTTCCTGTAAGGAGGATTTGGGCTATTTTAGAACTTATATTCAGCCCCAACGATGACGCGGCGGCCTGGCATAGGATAACTGTCCTGACCGTTTACGGCGCCGCCCATTTCTGCATAGGCCGCATTATTAAGGTTGTAAATCGTGGCAAAACCTGTCCAGTGCCTATCAAAAGTATAGCGGGCGTTGAGGTCCATCGTGAGATAGCGGTTTTCCCCGTAGCGCTCTTTAGAAAGGCCATTTGCCGCGCGGCCCACAAGGTTCACGTTCCACGCAGCATCATGGTAGCGGACACCAAACTGATAGTAGTTTGGTGCATAGTTGAGGTCGCGTTCGTAACCGTCGCCGTTTTGATCCTTGCGAACCTTCACATAAGTGTAAGAACCATTAAGGTCCCAATGGTCATTCAGTTTATGGGTGGCCGAAATTTCAAAGCCTCGCTTTTTTTCACGGGCTACATTTAGAGAATGGTAGGCATAGGGATTGCTGTCGTCAACAACCCAGCGGATTGCATCATGAAGATCACTGTAGAAGGCACTTACATGCCAATCCGTCGCGGGTGAGGATTTAAAATCATAGCCTACAGTATAGACATTGCCCGTTTCCGGTTTAAGATTGGGATTGGCAAAATAGCCGGATCCATTGCCCCAATCAGCCATATAATAAAGATCATCTGTATTGGGGACCTTGAAAACCTGATTCCACGCAAAATAGGCATGGCTGCCTTCATCAAATCTCTTGTTAAGGGCAGCGCTTCCCGTTGTGCGGCTTGCCACATGATGATAATTGTCATAGCGAAGGCCCGTATTGAGCTGCCACGTCGGTGCAAATTCCCACTGATCTTGGAGATAAAAGGAACGGTTATCGTAGCTTTTTTTCTCATCGTAGTAGAAGGTATTGTTGGCGCTGGCATGACGGAACTCAGCCCCGGCAAGGAGACGATTTGTGTCAGAAAGGGCCACGTTTTGCTGACCTTCTACGGCCCAGTCCATTTCGTACATATGACCATAGTTGTAGTAGTGGTTGTAATTACGGTAAGCCCGCAGGAAACCGCTATTATTTTGATTGCGGTTCCAGTCATACATGAGACTCACGTTGTTGGTCTTTTTCGTCACAAAGGATGAGCTGAAATAATTTACAACAGAATAGGGGCTGAACCCATCAAGATTAGAATAATCATAGGTAAAGGTGAGACCATCTCTGTCGGTAAAGTCTTGGGTCAGTTTGAGGGACAGGCTGTCCTGCGTATAGTTGGACTGACCAGGCCATTTCTTGGTATCACCATTCGTGTCCTTATATTTAAGGTAGGAAACTTTTTCGCGGTTTCCGGCTGCAACAAGACCAGTCCTGCCCTTTTTCCCGCCTACATCAAACCCCCACTGCTGATTGCCCCAAGAGCCATAGCCTACATGAACTTTGCCCGATACCTTTTCCGGGGATTTCGTGATGATGTTAATGACGCCGCCCACGGCATCAGCCCCATATACGGTGGAAACACCGCCCTTGACGATTTCAATATGATCGATCAGATCCACAGGCGGCAGCGTATTGGCATCAAAGGTCACCCGCGTCGACGTATTGCCCATACTGGTATTGACGCGGCGGCCATCAACGAGGAACAGGACTCGTTCTTCTCCATTAAGAAAAACGCTTGCCCCATTGGTGCCAAGACCATTTCTTACAACCCGCACACCCGGTACATTTTCAAGGGCATCGGCAACGGAACGGCTGTTCCAGTTTGCCAGGTCTTCACTGGAAACAAGGCTCACATTGGCCGGTGTATCAACCTTCTTATTTTCCATCCGGTTTGCCGTAATGACAATTTCCTGCACGTTCTCATCGGCAGTTTCAGCTGCCCATACTGGCAGGACACGCCCCATGATGAGCATCCCCAGGACACCTAGGGCAACTTGATGCTTCCCAAAAATCAAAATAAACAGCCTCCTCCAAGTTTCTTTTATTGCATTCCTATTTTACTAAAGCCTAACAGAAAGTACAATCGATGGTATATCGATAAATCTCCTTATTCTTCTATAGGAACCCGCTTCCTAGTATACCAAGGGCATATCCCATTTAATAATACAATAATAGTTAATGAACCCATAACTTTAAGGTATAGCAAAAAAGACTGCAAAGAGAATTCTTATTTCTCTGCAGTCTCTTCCGGGTAGGATACATGAATAAGGGATAATCCGCAGGCAGGCGCCGCCATGCCGGCCTTTTTTCGGTCCTTTGCGGCCATGACAGCGGCAAAATCATCCTGATTCCACTCTCCTGTCCCCACTTTTACAAGGCAGCCGACAATGTTCCGCACCATGCGGTAGAGAAAGCCATCACCCCGAATCGTAAAGAAGAAACGTTCCTTTTCCTGCGTCCAATAAGCTTCATAAAGGGTTCGTACGGGAGACGTTTTTTCGCTTCCTTGGTTCTTGAAGGAAGAAAAATCATGGGTCCCGATAAGAAGGGCCGCCGCTTCATTCATGGCAGATAATTGAAGAGGCTTCCGCACTTCCCAGGCATAGCGCCGCGCGCAGGGATCCGGCAGAGGCGCATAAAGGACAGTATAGCGATAGGTCTTATCAAGAGCGTCAAAGCGAGCATGAAAGCCATCAGGCTTTATAAAGGCTTCGCGAACCGCAATATCAGGCGGCAGAAGATGCTGCAGGGCACGCCGATAATTCTCCGGTGGAATGGGTGACGATGTTGTAAAGGAAATGACCTGGCCCAAGGCATGGACCCCTGCATCCGTACGGCCTGCAGCCTTGACGAGAATTTTCTCATGAAGGGCCGTGGAAAGTGCCTTTTCAAGAACCTGCTGAACACCGACACCATAGTCCTTTTGGCGCTGGAACCCTTGGTAATTGGTGCCATCGTAAGCAACCACAGCCATGATGGTCTTTTTCATGCGCCCGTCCCCCAGCGCAGGTACACAAGAACGCTAAAGAGAAGCAGCATAACGGCAAGGGCGGCGCCATCCCGTTTTCCGTAAACAAGTTCATGCATCCGTGTCCGACCTTCTCCACCATGGTAGCAACGCGCTTCCATGGCAAGGGCAAGCTCATCGGCCCGCCGGAAAGAGGAAATAAAAAGAGGAATCAGGATCGGCAGCAGATTCTTAGCCCGCTGGACGAGATTGCCTGATGAAAAATCAGCGCCGCGGGACATTTGTGCCTTCATAATACGGTCCGTTTCCTCAAGGAGGGTCGGAATGAAACGCAGGGCGATAGTCATCATCATGGCAAGTTCATGGGCAGGCACGCCAATACGGCGGAATGGCCGCAGCAGGCTTTCAATGCCGTCCGTAAGGACAATGGGTGACGTCGTAAAGGTCATGAGGCTCGAGACAAGAAGGAGCATGACAAGACGGAGAGACATCTTGACGCCCATGATGATGCCTTCCTTAGTGAGGCTCAGGAATTTCCAGTGCCAGAGCACTTCCCCAGGATCAGTAAAAAAGTGGATCAAAAGGGTCAAAAGAATGATAACCCAGAGCGGTTTGATGGATTTCAGCAAAAGACCGGGCGGCAGTTTGGCAAGTCCTGCTGCAAGGACCAAAAAGGCGATAAGGAGCCCGTATCCAAGCGGCTCAGATGCCAAAAAGACCATGACCATATAAAACAGGACGCCCAGGATCTTGGTCCTTGGATCAAGGTGATGGATGGGTGACGAACCAGGATAGTACTGTCCTAACGTAATTTCTGTCAGCATACCTTCCACCCCTTTGCCTTTTGAATGGCCCTGATGAGTTCTTTTTTCGTAAGCGGCGTTCCCTCAAGGGGAAGGCCATTCTCGCGGAGCTCCTGGGCAAGCTTGACACTTTCCGGCACGTCCATGGAAAGACGCTGGAGGGTCTTTCCTTCCGTTGTAAAGATATGGCGGCTGGGTCCGTCCAAATGAAGTTTGCCGCCGCTCATGACAAGGACGCGGCTGGCGTACTGGGCCGCTTCCTCCATGGAATGGGTAATGAGAATGACACCCATTTGGCGCTTTTCAAAGATTTTCATCAGCTGGGAGAAAATGTTGTCCCGGCTCACAGGATCAAGGCCGGCACTGGGCTCATCCATGATCAGGTAATCCGGTTCCATGGCAACGACGCCAGCGATGGCAACGCGGCGCATCTGGCCTCCGGAAAGCTGAAAGGGAGAACGCTGGGAAAACGTATCAAAATCTAGGTCAACAAAGGCCATGGCGCGCCGTACCGAGGCTTCTACCTCATCTTCACTTTTTTTCTGATTGCGGGGCCCAAAGGCAATATCTTCATAAATGGTTTCAGCAAAAAGCTGGTGTTCCGGATACTGGAAAACCATGCCGACCTTACTGCGGCCAGCTTTTGCCGCAGCATCTTTTCCTGCAAGGTCCACCCCATCGACGCGGACCGCACCCGCATCAGGATGGAGCAGGCCGTTCAAATGCTCTGCAAGGGTTGATTTGCCGCTTCCCGTATGACCAATAAGAGCCACGAATTCACCCTTACTCACCGTAAAGGACACATCATCAAGTGCCTTGTTCTCAAGGGCCGTATGGGCCATATAGGTATAGGAAATATGATCTACTTCGATGGACATAGTGCTTCACACAGCTCCTCATGGGTCAGGATTTTCGGCAGGTCGTGACCGCCTTTTTCAAGGGCCGATGCCACTTCCGCCGCAAGGGGACACTCAAGGCCCAACGCACGGATTCGATCCACCTGGGTAAAGACTTCCTTCGGTGACCCCGTAAGCTCAATATGGCCGTCCTTCATGGCAATAATGCGGTCCGCCAAAATGGCTTCTTCCATCTTGTGCGTAATATAGACAATGGTAATGCCCTTGTCCTTATTGAGATGCATCACCGTGTCAACAATGTCCTTGCGCCCTTTCGGGTCGAGCATGGCCGTTGGCTCGTCAAAGACAATGCATTTGGGTTCAAGAGCGACCACGCCGGCAATCGCTATGCGCTGTTTTTGGCCCCCCGATAAGCGATGCGGCGCGGATTTGGCATAAGAAAGCATGCCTACATCAGTAAGGGCCTTTTCCACACGAGGCCGGATTTCGGGTCCTGGCACGCCAATATTTTCAAGACCAAAGGCCACATCTTCTTCGACGACGGCTGCAACGATCTGATTATCAGGATTCTGGAAAACCATGCCCACGGTTTGACGCACCTGCCAAAGGTTTTCCTCAACAGACGTATCAAGTCCGCCGACCAGACAAGTTCCCTTCGTCGGCGTCAAAAGGGCATTGAAATGACGAGCCAACGTTGACTTGCCGCTCCCATTGGTGCCAATGATGGCTACAAATTCACCAGGCATGATGGATAAACTGATGCCATCCAGGGCTGTCATTTCTTCATTTTGCCCATCCACATACGTGTGGGTGAGCGCTCTTGTTTCGATAATTGGGTCCATAGTAACCTCCATGACATACCATTATATTATTGTTACCCGGACTGGGTCAATGGAGAGCCCTAAAGTTCATGGATAAAAGCATTTTTCAAACCCAGCAGGCAACTCCCTCAAAAAGGTTCTGCACGCTTTTTTCACCATCCCATGCAATGAATTTACTATCTCTTGAGCCTCATCTATATCGACAGTTAGGTAACTTCGTCCCTCGATATATTCTTTCGTTTCCTTGATCTGCCGATTTTATTTTTCCAGGTTCATCGTTAAGGAGATTTGTCCCTTGGACACTTCTTCATCAATCATGTTTTTAGTTTCTGAAGACTTCTTGGCATGGAGTTGAAAAATCAAATCTTTGAATCTCGACGCCTTCTTACCCAACAACTCAAAGTTCCTTGCCTTCTCCATCCAGCCAGCCCTACCGGCCTTCCACTCTTCACGCCTTTTGGCGCCCAGGATTTTTTCCTGGACAGAAATTGGCTGGTTATGCAGCCATTCACTTCCCCGGCCTTCGAAGT
>UPXT01000057.1 GCA_900538365.1 uncultured Acidaminococcus sp.
ATTAAGCTGCAACACAATCTTATATGGGTCTCCCGAGAAAATGTTGACACATACCGTTGTGGGGGCTGTACCTTACAGATTCACGAATGATGTTAAAATAGATTACCCTGAGTATAGCGAACTTCTTCCAAAGTCAAATGATTATAGAACAAATGTATTTACTGATTTGCACAATAAATTGTTTTTTGATGAACCAATAAATGGAAAACCGTGTGTGAAAATATATGGAATTCTTAATAAAAAGAGGGTTAGCCTTTGGATTAGTAATAAATATATGGAAACAGATGCGAAAAATTTTAAAAAGTTTAAATTACTTCTTTCAAAAGCCGTAAAGTCAGGTAAATTTGGAGAAGATTTGCCCGACACTATTATAGCAAAACCTTTAGAAGGTCATACACAGTCGTTTATTTCTCTAGGCTGTTGCTCTACAAAAGAAGAAATTGAAAATTTACAAAGATATACTAAAACTAAATTTTTTAGGGCAATGTTAAGCGTACTAAAACGGACACAAGATCTGAGTGCATCAAAATTTGATTATGTTCCCATGCAAGACTTTACGCCTTCTTCGGATATCGATTGGTCCCAGTCTGTTCATGACATCGATTTGCAGCTTTATCAGAAATATGGACTTGACGAAACGGAAATCGAATTCATCGAAAGCCATGTAAAGGAGATGAAGTGACGTGACGCCTCAAATTAAATCCTTTGAACGAGTTGTTCCTATGATTTATGCCTATACGACGCCGACCGTTACGTCAAATGCGGGATGGGTCAAAATCGGTTACACGGAAAAGCAAACCGTGGAAAAACGGATTAACCAGCAGACGCACACGGCTTCGATTCCTTATGAACTGGAGTGGCAGGATAATGCCCTTTTCAAGGATGGGTCAGGAAAATCTTTTACGGATCATGATTTCCATCAATATCTGGAAGTCCAAAAAGGCATTGAACGTCGTCCTAAGACAGAATGGTTCCAGATTGATGTGGCAAAATCCTTGGAATATTTCATGCAATTTGCGCTCTGCAAAGATGAACCGACGCAGCAGGGCAGCACCTATGAACTGCGTCAGGAACAGCAGGATGCCGTAGCAAAGACCAAAGCCTATTTTGAAAAGGGGGGCACGGAATTTCTCTGGAATGCAAAACCCCGTTTTGGGAAGACTCTTACTTGCTATGATTTGATTCGGCAGATGGGATTCCAAAAGGTTCTCATCGTTACAAATCGGCCGGCCATTGCAAACTCCTGGGCAGAAGACTTTAATAAATTTATCGGTTGGCGCGGAAAGCTTCGCTTCGTTTCGGATACGGATGCTCTCAAGGGCAAGAAAGGAGTCTATACACGGGAAGCCTATCTTGACGCGGAAAGCCGCCTTCCGGAAGGAAAATCCCATGGTATGGTTGCCTTTGAATCCCTCCAAGGGTTAAAAGGGTCCGTTTATTTTGGAGGCAACTACCAGAAGCTTGAATGGATGGCCAAATCCTATAATGACTTAAAGGGTATAACGCATCATGGCATCGATTTCGACCTTCTTGTCATTGACGAGGCACAGGAAGGCATTGATACAATCCGTACGGAGCATGCCTTTGAAAATATCAGCCGAAAACATACGCTTTATCTATCGGGCACACCATTTAAGGCTCTTGCTTCCGGACAGTTTTCGGAAAACCAGATCTATAACTGGTCCTATGCGGACGAGCAGGAACGAAAGGCATTCTGGCAGAGCGATGACTATAATCCCTATGAAGTTTTGCCGCAGCTTTCCATGTACACGTACCAGATTTCTGGTATGATCCAGGAAAAACTTGAACGAGGCGTGGACCTTGAAAATGAGGATGGTGCCGTCGATTATGCCTTTGACCTCAATGAATTTTTCCTCACGAAAGGAACGGGGGAGAGTGCCCATTTTGTTCACGAAGAAGAGGTCAAGAAATTTCTTCGCTCTCTTACATCCAATGAAAAATATCCTTTCTCTACGCCGACACTGCGCAAGGAACTGGCTCATACTCTTTGGATGCTGAACCGCGTCGACAGCTGCAAGACCCTTGCCCGCATGATGAAGAGTGATGAGTTCAAGGATATCTTTGGCGAATATGAAATTATCGTCGCTGCCGGTGATGGCAAACTTTCAGAAGATGAGGAAACAGAAAAAGCCTTTGACCGCGTGAAAAAAGCCATTGCGGAGCACGAAAAGACGATTACCCTCTCTGTGGGGCAGCTTACGGTCGGCGTGACCATCCCGGAATGGTCAGGCGTTCTCATGCTGTGCAACTTGAAGAGTCCTTCGAGTTATATGCAGGCTGCATTCCGTGCGCAAAATCCCTGCATGATTCGGGTGGGGTCAGAACAGTTCCGTAAGGAACGAGCTTATATCTTTGACTTTGACCCGGCTCGTACGCTTATCATCTTTGACGAATTTGCCAATAACCTTCTTTCAAGTACGACCAATGGGGGTGGAACGGCGGAAGAGCGCAAAGAAAATATTCAAAAACTTCTTAATTTCTTCCCTGTCCTTGGCGAAGATGCAGAAGGAAAGATGGTCGAACTTGATGCTGCTGCCGTCCTTACCATTCCAAGACGGCTTAAGAGTCTTGAAGTTGTGCGCCGCGGCTTTATGTCTAACTTCCTTTTTCAAAATATCAGCAATGTCTTTGGTGCGCCGGGCACGGTTCGGGAAATCTTGGAAAAACTGACCCCGGCCAAAGAGGAAAATCCGAATAAGGAAAAGGCCGCTTTGGATCCTGACGAAGATATCTCTCTTGACGATACAGGAAATGTTGTTGTTCCAGAGGAAATTGTCATCGGAAAGAGCAATGAACTTTTTGGGAATAAAATCTATGCAGCTCCGGAAGCGGTGGAAGAAGCAACGAGCGGTCTCAGCAAAGATCCTTTCCACATCGACAATACGTTCCATAAAGTGCAAGATGCGGTGCAAAAGCAAATCAAGAAGGAAGTCATCGATGTAGCAAACGAAAATTATCAGCTTAAATCGAGAGCGGCGAAACAGGTCGAAAAGGCGGTCAATGAGCATATTTCTCGAGAAATTGAGCGTATCAAAACGGATACTCATCAGAAAATTGCCGTTGCAAACGCTGAGTTTGAAAAGCGCAAAGCAGAAAGCACAACGTCTGAAGAGATGGAATCAGCGAGTGTCGACTACCATAATACGCTGGATGAACTTGTGGCCAGTGCTGGTGAATCCTTGAAGTCTGCAACAGAAACCATCTTTAAAGAAAACCAGAAGAATGTGGTTGAACAGATGGAAAAATTAAAGGCCGAAGAGAAAAAATCTGATTCTGAAGATTGGTCAAGAGCCCGTCTCCGGGGATTCTGCCGCAGTATTCCAAGCTTTGTCATGGCTTACGGTGATGAAAACCTAACCCTTGCCAATTTTGATGATTACACAGAAGACGATGTATTTAAAGAAGTAACGGGCATGTCGGAAGAAGACTTCCGATATCTCCGTGATGGCGGTGACCGAATCAGTGAAAACACCGGTAAATTGGAACACTTTGAAGGGAATTTGTTTAACGAGGTCGTATTCAATGACTCCATCAAGGAATTCCTGAAGAAGAAAAAGGAACTTGCTAACTACTTCGATGAAAGTAAGGATGAAGATATTTTTGACTATATTCCTCCGCAAAAAACGAACCAGATCTTTACCC
This sequence comes from uncultured Acidaminococcus sp., assembly GCA_900538365.1. Lineage (GTDB taxonomy): Bacteria > Bacillota > Negativicutes > Acidaminococcales > Acidaminococcaceae > Acidaminococcus. The sequence goes on from UPXT01000057.1 coordinate 3,664, forward strand.
CGAAAAAGGTCGTAAAGGATATGGTAGACCTCCTGGAAAAAGAAAATCCCGGATGTTTTGATGATCCGAATAAAACGTTTGCGGATCTTTACATGAAGTCCGGTCTTTTCATTACAGAAATTGTCAAGCGACTTTTCCGGTCGCCGAAGATGAAGCAGCTCTATCCGGACGATAAAGCGCGCATTGAGCATATCCTGCGCAAACAGGTTTATGGCATGGCGCCAACGCGCATCATCTATCTCATTGCAACCAACTATATCCTTGGGTTTGATGAAACGCTGAAACTGGAAACGAAGAATTTTGTCCAAGCCGATGCTGCGGAAGCATCGAAAGATGGCACGCTGGGAGAACTGTGCCGAGAGTCGTTCAATTTGAAGTAAAAGAATGTGGCCTCACCCAAAGGGGGAGAGGCCATGTTTAATGTGGGGGAATCTTCCTTCCTAAGCGTAACATGTTTCTTTGTAGGGGATAAATAATCCATGCAAAATAAAGGAAGGTCTCCCATGGAATCAAGTGATCTCTCATCAAAATAATAAGGGGGCTAAGAACGAATTTAAAATGGAAAAGGTCCTCTGGACCTTCCTCCGCTAAGGCGGCAGAACCTGTTGTAGGAAACAATGGGGTCTGCCGCCTTAGCGGCGATTTAACTAGAATTTGGGACAGGCTAAAAATCCCCCGCCATGCATAAGGGGCTGGAGAAATCGGTAAGGTGCTATGGGACGGGTAAGAGCAGCCATAGGAAACGTAGGCTCCATTTTCCGCATGTAATGAGGCTGCAGGACAATCTTATGGGGCTTTCGAGAAAACGCTGACACATACCAGACCTATTTTTTCATTATTTTTTTCCTCAAAATGCGGTATAATATTAAAATGATTTCTAAGTATGCAGAACACCTGCGTTTCTGCAATAAAGGAGTTACGTCATGGGACTTAAGACAATCTGTGCCTATCTGGGCTGCCGGGCTGTTTACGCCTTTCGGGCGACAGGACGCATTATGAACCTTTTTTTTGCGACCTGTGGGGCCCTTTCCAAGGCCACACCGCGGGAAGTCCTGCGTCAGATGGCAAAGCTTGGGGCAGACTCCCTGCCCATTGTAAGCATGACGAGTATGTGCACGGGCATGGTCCTATCCGTTCAGACAGCAAAGGAATTTGTCCGTTTTGGTGCGGCTGATTCCGTCGGCGGCATTGTGGCCATCGCCATGGCCCGCGAGCTTGCACCCATTCTTGCCGGTGTCGTTGTGGCCGGCCGGATTGGGGCCGCCATTGCTGCTGAAATCGGCACGATGAAGGTCACGGAACAAATCGATGCCCTGCGCGTCATGGCGACCAGCCCTACCCAGTATCTTGTGGCCCCGCGGTTTCTTGCCATTGTGCTCATGATGCCCGTCTTGGTTATCTACGCCAACCTTGTTGGTGATATCGGCGGCGGACTTGTCGCAATGAACTATGCCGGAATCGGGAGCCATATGTTCATCGAATCCATTCGTGGCTTCGTTGAATCCTGGGACTTGATAGGCGGTCTCATCAAAGGCGCCGTTTTTGGGGCTATCATCGCCGTCATCGGCTGCCATAAGGGCCTTAACGCTCAGCAAGGGGCCGAAGGGGTTGGCAAGGCTACAACGGCATCGGTTGTTCTTTCCATTATCCTGATCTTTATCTTCAACTATTTTCTCTCCGTTATTTTGTACGTCCATGGAGGCTGATATGAGCGAAACGGTAATTGAATTTAAGGATGTGGATATGTCCTTTGGGGACAAGACAGTCCTTGACCATGTATCCTTTTCCGTCGAAAAAGGGGAGACCGTTGCCATTATCGGCCCGAGCGGCACGGGCAAAAGCACGACCTTGAAACTTCTGATTGGGCTTCTTGAGCCGTTGGGGGGCAGTGTTCGTATAAAAGGCCGTGAGGTCAACCACTTTACGGAAAAACAGTGGAACGACCTGCGCCTTCACATGGGGATGGTTTTCCAGTATTCCGCCCTTTTCGATTTCCTGACCGTGGAAGAAAACGTGGCCTTTGGACTTACGCAGCATACCCACATGCTCACAGACGATATCAAACTGCGGGTAAGAAATCTCCTTTCGTCCGTAGGACTTTCCGGAAACGAAAAAGCCTATCCCGCCGAGCTTTCTGGAGGAATGAAAAAACGCGTCGGCTTAGCCCGCGCCCTTGCCCTTGATCCTGAGATCATTCTTTACGATGAACCTACAGCTGGCCTTGACCCCATCATGGCGGCAAACATCAGTCAGCTGATCCTTGATACCAAACGCAAGCGGGGGATCACGTCCATCCTTGTGACCCACGATATGGCGTCAGCTTTTCTTTGTGCGGACCGGATCCTCATGCTTGATCATGGGAAGATTGTCTTTTCCGGTACGGTCCACGAAGCCCGTCATACGGATCAGCCGCTTGTCAAGGCGTTCATCCGCAGTGACCTATTTGAAGATTCCCCAACAAAGGAGTGAAACCATGAAATCCACAGATGAAGTAAAAGTTGGAGCCGTGACGCTGGGAGGGTTTGTTATCCTGGCGCTGATGCTCACCTTTTTGGGTGTCTTCAGTTTTGCGTCCCGGCAGTATAAGCTCAATGTCATCTTTGACAATGTCAATGGCCTCAAAGTCGGCAATGAAGTCCGCTTTGCCGGTGTCCCGATTGGAAAGGTCGATGATATTCTCGTCGATGGTTCCAAAGTCAAGGTTGTCATGAAGATTGACCAGAAACAGAAAGTGCCCCGCAACTCCCAGTTTGGGATTGGGATGGACGGCGTTATGGGAACCAAGTTCGTGACCATTACTCCGCCTGAGATTGCGACCGGCGTAACCTTCCGGGAAGGGGAGACAATCACGGGGCAGACAACGGGCGGCGTTGATAAACTGATGAATTCGTCGGGGAAGGTCATGGAAAAACTGGAGACTGTTGCCGATGCTTTCAGCAATGTTTTTGGGAATAAAGATGTCCAGAAGTCCATGCGGGAGGGGTTCGTTCAGACTGGTGAAATCACAAAGAACCTCAATGCCTTCACAAAAGCCTTGGCCCAGATGGCTCAGGATAACCAAGGAGATATCCATGCCATGGTTGGCCAGATGAAAGAAATGACAGTTCATATGAACAGCATTATGACCCAGGCGGATAACAATGGTGAAACGGGCCGCAATGTAGCCCTCATGGCGGCCAATATGAAGGACGTCAGTGAAACCATCAAGGAAACGGCGGCTTCCCTTCAGGGCGTTGTGACTGACCCCAAGGTCCAGGATGATCTCAAGGTCACCATCCATAACGCGGCTGAAACAAGCGAAAAGGCAAACCGCGTCATGGGAGTCGTTGCTGATGCCCGTATCCGGACGGATGTCATGTATCGCGACAAGGACAGTAAATGGCGTGCCGATATCGGCGCTGAACTGCCAACGGGCAAAGATGACTTTTTCTACTTAGGTGTCAGCGACGCTGGCGGAGATGATGATTTCAATTTCCATTATAATCGGCGCCTAGGGAAATTTGTCGTCGGCCGTGTTGGCCTTATGGAAGGCGAGTTTGGTGTCGGTGCGGATTGGCTCTTGTCGCCAAAATTCCGGCTCTTTACGGACTACTATGACTTTAATGATGGCAAGCTCAAGGTAGGCGCTGAATGGGCTTTTTCTCCGAAACTATCCCTCATTGGAGAAAACATGGATGTCCTTGATGGACATAGTGACCTTACCTACTTGGGACTGAGGGCCCGTTTCTAAGGATTTGTGAACAATTGGTGGAACGGGAGTAAAAACCGGCCCACCCCGTTGACTTTCAAAAATATTGCGCATATAATGTTTATTACTGACTAGCCAGTCAGAATTTGAGGAGGGTACGATACGTCATGCATATCCATAAAAAAGCACTGATCGGCGCTGTCTTTTTGAGTGTCCTGTCTCTTGGTACCGCTTTTGCCCAGGAGGCGCCTCAATCTGTCAGCCTCGACCTGAATAAGGCCGTTCGCATGGCCCTTGAAAATAACTCTGATGTCAAGATTTCCTCGTCCGAACTGGATGCAGCCAAAGCCGGCCTTGACGCGGCTCGGGCAGCTCGTTGGGGGAGCATTGATTTTGCTCATTCTACGGGGCGGAACATGAGATATAAGACTGCTGCTGGTGCAACACTTGCTAATGGCCCTGTGGGGACAAACAGCAGCACGAACACTGTGAGCATTTCCGTTCCTATCTATACGGGTGGGAGACTCGAAGGTCAGATAGAAGAAGCCAAGGCCAACCAGAAATATTATGAATATGGCATGAATAGCGCCTACCAGACGACGCGCTATAATGCGGCCAAAGGATATTATGATGTCCTTGAAAGCATTAATACGGTAAACCTTCAGAAAGAAACCGTGGACCGGTTGGCTGAACATCTGAGAAATACCCAGTCCCAGTTCAATGTCGGTGTTTCCGCAAAAGTCGATGTCCTCCGCAGCCAGGTGGAACTTGTCGATGCCCAGCAGACCTTGACCCAAGCTCAGAATAATTATGATGTGGCCGTAGCCACCTTGAACAATGTCTTGGGACTTCCGACGGGTACACCCCTTTCCTTGAGTGAAGGGCTGGAATATAAATCCAACGACTATACCCTTGATAACTGCCTGTCCTATGCCATGCTGAATCGGCCCGAAATCCATCAGGCCCAGGCTTCCGTAGATATGGCAAAAGCAGAACAAAAGATTGCCAACGCGGCCACTCTGCCACAAGTGAGTCTCAGTGCTGCCAATGGCTGGGCCGATGACCGCTTCCCTGGTGCCCATAAATATGATTGGTCCGTTGGAGCCTCTGTGGACTTCAATATTTGGGACTATGGCGTCAATTCAGCCAAGATCCGTCAGGCAAAGGCCAACGTTGTCAAAGCCGAGGAGAGCTATCGCCAGATCAGCGACCAAGTGAACCTTGCTGTCAGAACGTCATACCTTAGCATGCGGGAAGCAGAAAAACGTATCAAGACAACGGAAGTTGCGGTTGAACAAGCAGAAGAAGATTACCGTATTGCTCAGCTGCGCTACCAGGCCGGTGTAGGAACGAATACGGACGTCCTCGATGCTTCTGTTGCCCTGACGACCGCCAAAAATAACTACATCCAAGCTCTTTATGATTACAACACGTCATGGGCACTGCTCGAACAGTCCATGGGTGTTCCGACGGATGCGGAAGAATAAAATTGAATAGTCGGAGCTGCGTTTGCCCCGATTTAATGCAAGAACGTACCCCCATTGTTCCATGGAACAATGGGGGTACGTTCTTGTAGGGAATCAGCAAGATGGGTTTGCTGAATCATATATCACGATATTTGTTCAACTAAAATTTATTTTCCACTTTTCCTTCACTTTGGTATACTATAGTTGAATCTATGGGGAAACGGAACAACTAAGACCCTTTTTTACCCGTTTTTCCCAAAGGGAACGGGATTCCGTTCCAGAAAGGCAGAACATGCGGCCAAAATGGAAAAAACGCCTGCCTTTCCTTCTCCTTGTCATACCGGCGCTCTATGTAGGGACATTCAAGGTTCTTATGCCACGGGTGCTTCCCACGGTGCGGCCCATGGTGGAGGAAACAGCAGCTCAATATATCAACGGAAAACTCCATATTGACCGGATTGAAATCAGCCCGGACCTGACTTTCCGCATCAAGAACAGCGCGGTCTATGACCGGGCTGGGATCCTTGTGGCAAAGATTCCGGAAGTTGCCGTTCGCATCAATCCTTTGAACCTTCTGGTGGGACACGGGGCTGCCAGGATGGTGAGCCTTGTTGCCATCAATGATCCAACGGTGTATATGGTCATGGACAGCAGCGACCGCTGGAACGTGGAAAATCTTGTCAAAAAGTCCGAGTCGTCCAGTGAGGATTTCCGCGGCTTAGTGACGGTCAATCGAGGCACGATCCAGCTTTCGACGCCTTATGGTACATGGCATGTCAGTGCATCCGGTTCCCTTGACCTTGCGCATAACCCTATCTATGGTCTTGATGTGGATCTTGTGACGGAAAGGGGGGAGACCCTGCAGCTTACCGGTTCCATTAAAAGTGACGGAACCGGGGAAGTGTCGGCGAGCAGTGAAGCCCTTTGCGTAACGCCCTATGCAGCGCTTGCGGCGCACTATGCCCCCATAACGGATCTTGCGGGAACCCTTTCAAAGCTTTCTATTACCTGGCGCAACGATGATCAGGAAAGTAAGCTTTCGGGGAGCGTCATGGCAGATTCCCTATCTTTATCCGTACATAAGGACAATCTTCTGCTGCCGCTTACAGCTGCAGGAACGGTCCACTTTGACAATAAGGACCTTGACTTTACCAATTTTACGGTGTCTCTTGATGGTTCAGCGGTTACCTTGAACGGGGGACTTGACCTTACTGATGCACAGACGCCTGTTTTTCACCAGTTTGCTGTAAAGACGGATGACTTTGACCTTGAAGCGATTCCCTTGGACCTTCCTCTTTCGGGCCGCGTCACGGCCAGTGCCTCTCTGGATGGCTCTTTTGACCGCCTTCTTGCCGCGGGGACCGTGGACAGTCCGGCCTTGACCGTTAAAGGATATGAAATAGACAACCTTCACCTGCCCCTTTCAGCTCAGGGCAGCCAAGTAAATGTTACGGACGGGACCTTCCATCTTGCTGGCGGCAAAGGAACTTTGACGGCTTCTTATGATACGAAGGACCACACTTTTGCGGCGACACTTAAAAGCGAAGGCCTTGATCTGGGAGCGGCAGTGCCTGATGGAGAAAGTATGATCCTTTCCGGCGATCTTTATGCTGAGGGGCGCTATGACGATGACCTTTTTGCCCGCGTCCTCAGTGATGATCTTTCCCTTACGGGCCATGGGCTTTCCCTCACTCATGTTGATTTGGGTGCGGTTTATGAAAAGGGACGCCTGACCTTGGACCGCTTTGCAGCTGATTCGGATGGTGGCGGCGCTGTGACGGGCTCGGGCAGTCTTGAAGGCTCAGCCCTTAAAGGAGATTTTTATGTTACGAACCTCCCTGTGGGGCCTATCCTTGCTTCCTTCGGAGAAGAAGGAGAGGGCTTCCTTTCTGCCCACATGATGCTTGAAGGAACCACGGATGCCCCGGAAGGGACGGCCGCCTTTTCCATCAATGATGCCTCCTTTAAGGGCTTTATCGCAAAAGAAGCCCATGGTCTTGTCAGCTGGAAGGATCGTGTCGTCCGTCTGACGAAGGTTGAGCTTGATCCGCCGCAAGGCCGCCACGAACTTGATGGGTCCATTGTCCTTACGGGTGATGATCCCCAGCTTGACCTCACCGTTGTCACAACGGGCGTACGCCTCGAACCTTTCTCCGATGCCTTTGACCTGCCTCTTCCTGTCACGGGAAACCTCACCAATACGGTCCGCGTGACAGGTACCCTGAAAAATCCAGATATTTCAGGTCATGTGCGGGCCTACGACGGTTCGGTCAATAAGTTCCTTGTCGATGAGCTGTCCGGTGACTACTCCGTCACTGACGGTGCTGTTACACTGAAAAACTTCAAGCTCCAGGCCCTGACATCGACCGCGACTTTTGCAGGGACCATTGCGAAAAATGGCGACCTTGCCTTGGGTATTGACGCTTACGGCATCATGCTCCAGCGTCTGCCTTGGCTTAAGGAAGCAGCCAGCCTCCAAGGCAGCGTGGATTTCAACGGGGCTGTAAGCGGCAACCTTTCCAATCCGCTTTTCACCGGTGTATTGTCTTCAAATTCGGTGATCATCAACGGAGAGGAGTTTACGGGACTTGCCCTATCCATTGATTCCACGGGGGGCAAGATCAACGAACTTGAAGGCTCTTTCCAGCAGAAGTCAGGAGGGGACTATTTCCTGTCCGCTCACATAGACCTTTTGAATCATTACTACCAGTGGAAAGCTGAAGTGGAGCGGGGAAACGTGAGGAGTCTCCTTCAAATGGGCGGCTACGACCTTGCTATTGATGGATTTCTTTCCGGAACCATTGCCCTTAACCCAAATGGACGCCGAACGGGCCTTGCCATCAAAGGTAAGGTGGAAGACGGCAAAGTGCAGGGTGTTCCCTTTGATTCCGCTGATTTTGATATTTTTGGTCACCTCGGCGTCTGGCATATCAACCAGCTTGAGGCCCGAGAAAATGGCGGCGGCCTCTTTGCTGCCCAAGGTGAAGTGGATATGAAGAATAAAACCTTGGACCTTGAAGTTGCAGCAAACGGCATTTCGCCTAAAATTCTTACGGTAAGCCTTGATGATCCGCCGGAAATTGGGGGCGCCCTCAATATGGCCGCACAGGTCAAGGGACCTTTTGATGATCCCAATGGAAACTTCTCCCTTGAAGTAACGGGCGGCTCCGTAAGCGGAGTAACCTTCGACTCACTCTACGGCATGGCCACCCTGCGGGATGGGATGTTTACCTTGAACCAGTTCCTCGTCCAGCGCGGAATCTATAAGCTGTCTGCCTATGGAACCCTGCCCCTTGACCTTTTACGGGCCAAGGAGAATCGCCGCAGTCCCGACGCGCGGATGAACCTTGACCTGCATCTTGACAATGCAAATCTTGACATCCTGCCGACGCTTACGAAATATGTCCAGTGGGCATCCGGTCCTATGAAAGGAACCCTCAATGTGAGCGGGACCTTGGAGGACTATACCTTGGACGGTGCGGTTCATCTCGATGACGGAACCATCAAGCTGCGGGGCATGGATAATACCATTGACCACGTGAAGCTTGATACGGAATTTGCAGGAACGAAAGTCAATCTTAAGGAACTGTCTGCCACCATTGGCGATGATGGCCGTGTCATGGCGTCAGGAAGTTATGAACTTCATGGCGGGGAATCACCTTATGCCCTGACGGCGGCTATCCGCAGCGTCTTTATTGATTCGCGGCAGATCGGCGGCAAGGTCAACGGCGATATTTCCGTTACACAGAAAAATGGGATGCCCTTTGTATCGGGAACGCTCAATCTGGAGGACCTCTATATTGGTCTGACTTCCGTGCCGAGTTTTGGCAGCGGCGGATCGCCTATTGGTCTTGATTTTACCGTTGACCTCGGGGAGAAGATGCACCTTCATACGGCGTCCTTCTACGATATCTGGGGAGGCGGCAAGATCCACTTCGGGGGAACGACAGCAGATCCGGACATTACAGGCGCCATCAACCTTACAAAGGGGACCCTCAATTACCTCAATACCCCCTTTAGGATGGGCCGCAGCATCGTCACGTGGCCGGAGCGGGGAACCTTTACGCCCCACCTTGATATGAAAGCTTTTACGCGCCTTGGCCAGTACATGATCCTCGCCACCATCGAAGGACCGCTGTCCATGGATGGACTGCAGGTCCATCTAAAGAGTGATCCGCCCAAGGATGAAAATACGCTTAAACGCTTCCTGACCTTGAAGACGGATAACGCCGACCTGACCAATAATGACTGGATGGGGCTTATCGACGCTGGTATCCAGCTAAGCTACCTGTCCGATGTAGAAGATGCCATCAAGCAGGCCCTTCAGCTGGACGAACTGCGTGTCTACAGCGGCAGTCTCCAGTCCGGCATTGGCTTCAGCGTCGATGCGAAACGGGCAAATGAAGTCATTGGCGATGATCGGCGGCAGTACAACTGGCTTGTGGCCAAAAGTTTCGGCGACAAACTGCGCCTTGGCTACACGGCAAGTTTCGACGGAGAAGACTCGAGCATCTTTGCGGAATACTTTCTCAACCGCCGCCTGAACCTCAGCGTGTCCGTCGATGAAGAAAACAGGGCCTGGTATGGTGTACAGTATCATACGAGGTTCTAAGGAAAAGCACGGCTTTGATTGACCTAGATGGGTGGGCCCATGGTTCCTTTTCTATGGAAGCACGCCTTCTTCCAGCCTGGCACCCGCGCCTTTAGCTGCTAGTTTTTCCCCTTTTGCTTTTTCCTGGAGCAGGAGCTGCTTCCTGAAAAGGCCGAAAGGGGAATTCTTTTTTTGGGTTCTATAATAAATGTTGGGGTGAGGAAATATTCTTTCCTCACCCCATTTTTGC
>UPXT01000058.1 GCA_900538365.1 uncultured Acidaminococcus sp.
CCCTTTATTTTGCAAGGACTATTTTTCCCTACCGAGAAACATTTTACGCTTAGGCTGCCTCTCATAAGTGCAATCGTTTTTTCGCTGCGTCTTTTAAATTGGACACTTGTAGTAGAGGAATGGATAGGAAAAAGCGTCTATCATTCCTCTCCCTTATCTCTCATATAGGCATGAATAGGGTTTCTTTTTTTTCATACCCGTCCACTCTAGAAGAATACTGTCCCAAAGAATGTCCACGTTTAAAGGAGTACAGAAGTTGAGACTCCACGCTTTGATTGTAAGCTTTCCTTTATTCCCCTGCTTTTCTTCAATATTTTGTTATATAAGTGGGCATGACTCCTGCTTGACAAGGTCAAGTATTTAGACTATTATTTATTTTTTAAAATAATTGATGTTTTTCCTTTATTTTGTGATATGATTATGGGAGAAAAAGTTGACAGAAATTTGAAGGAGGGGATCAGTGTGACAAAAGGAACCAATCAGAAGCTGAAAATGCTTTACCTGAAGCAGATCTTTGAAGAAGAAACTGACGATCAGCACAGCCTGACGCTCCAAAATATCACGGAACGCCTCAATAGTTTGGGGGTTAATGCCGACCGCAAGACGCTGTATCAGGACTTCAAGGAACTCAAGCGCTACGGCATGGACATCATTGCCATGCAGGAAGGCCGCACGTGGAACTATCATTTGGGAAGCCGTGATTTTGAATTACCGGAAGTCAAGCTCCTCGTCGATTCCGTGCAGGCATTTAAATTCATCAACGAGCACAAATCGGATACTCTTATCCGCAAGCTCGAAAAACTCGTCAGTCACTATGAAGGGCAGGAACTGCAGCGTCAGGTTTACATTTTCGGCCGCATCAAGACGAGCAACAAACGAACTTACCTGACTATTGATACGATTTTCAAGGCCATCAATGAAAATTACCAGATCCAGTTCCATTACTGTAAATGGAACATCCACAAGGAACTGGAAAAACGTCGGGATGGCTCTTCCTACACCGTGAGCCCTTGGTGTCTGGTATGGGACAACGAAAACTATTATCTTCTCGGTTATGATGCCCTTGATAAAAAACTCAAGCACTACCGCGTAGACAAGATGATGGATATCAGCATCCTGCGGACCCGCCGGCTGGGCCGAGATGCCTATCGCCGCATCGATATGCCGGAGTACACGCAGTATCATTTTGGAATGTATGATGGGGATGTGGAAAATGTCACCATTGAACTCGAAAATGATTTGATCGGTGTCTTCATCGACCGTTTTGGCAAGAAGATTCCCGTCACCCCTGTCGATGATGACCATGTTGCCGTTACGATCACCGCAGCAATCAGCCGTCAGTTCCTTGGCTGGATCTTCGCACTGGGACCTGGGGTCAAGATTACCAGTCCTCAGTCCGTCGTCCTTGCCATGCGCCGCGAAGGCGAACGGATCGCTGATGCCTATACGGCAAAGCAGCAGGAACCAAAAGAATAAGCACGGAAAGAGAGACTGTCCTCATAAGAAGGCAGTCTCTTTTTTTAGTCCTTGAAGGGGCCTTTGACCTTGCAGAGGACTCCTTTTTCCGTAATCACCTCGACGCGGGCCGTGGCTTTTTTGCCAATCTTGTCATAAAGGCGGCCGGCACTGTAGCTTTCGCCAAGAACGGTCTTGGGACTATTGGCGACATAACCCACTTTGCCAAGGCCTTCCCGATAGGCAGCAATGGCCTCGCGGTCCCATTCGTTCTTCGGTTCTTTTTTTAGGATAAGCACATCGTGCCGGCGAAAGAAGTCCAATCCGCAGCAAAAGTCCATTCCTGTAATCGTAACATAGATGGTTTTCATATTCTCCCCTCCTCTAAAATCATCATAACACAAATACTGTCCCTTATAGGGGACTTGGAGGAGGAATTTAAGGACATTGCTCAATCTTCCTTATCAAGGAGTTGAAGGGCTTCATAAATAAGGTTTCCAGCAGCGCGCACATCCTTTGCATCTGTCCATTCCTTTCCATTATGACTGATGCCATCGCGGCTCGGGACAAAGATCATCCCCACCGGGACGCGGCGGGCCAGGGCGTGAGCATCGTGACTGGCACCGCTGGGCATGACAAGGTAAGGCAGATGGAGCCGGTCGGCGGCCTTTTGAAAAACTTTCTGAATCCCCTTGTCACAGTAAGTACCAGGTTTTTCTTCCCGCGTTTCAAAGGAAAAGGTGACATCGGGGATTGTTTCAGCATAGGCCTTGATGTCTGCAATGAGGGCATCTGTCAGGGTCCGCTCCAAGTGACGCATTTCAAACGTTGCTTCCACACGGTTTGGTACAACATTGGCTGAATTGGGCAAGCAGTCGATGGTCCCTGCCGTAAAAACGAGATGATCGTCCAGTTCACGGCACCTCAGGTCCCCGTAAACAATCAGTTTTGCCATGCCTACCATGGCGTCATGGCGCCGCTTCATCAGCGTCGTACCACTGTGATTGGCCATGCCATGGCAGATGACGCGATAACGAAAGACGCCGGCAATGCCCGTAACAATACCCACAGGAAGCCTTCGGGCAGCAAGCTCGGGCCCCTGCTCGATATGGGCCTCGAGATAGCATTTGACGCCAGCAAAATCACGCCGCGCCGCAGCCATCTCTTCCCCAGTCCTGCCAAAGGAATGCAGCGTCTCTTTCATATGGGGCGCTTCGGAATCAAACCAGCCTGTGAGGACGCGGCTTCCAAAAAGGGCTCCCAAGGGATTGAACTCCTCGCCGTTAAAGGCATAAATCTCCATTGGATGACGGAAAACCACGCCCTCTTTTTGGGCACGGCTTAGCGCTGCAAGAGCCGCCGCGACACCCATGGCGCCGTCGTAGAGACCGCCGGAAGGCACAGTGTCAAGATGGGACCCCAGGATAATCGCCGGAAGGCCGGGAACGGAGCCCAGAAGAACGCCGTGCTCATTTCCAGCGGCATCGCGGTCCGTCTTCATGGAAAGGGCTCTCATCTCGTTCCGGACAAGGTCTGCCGCTCCCTCCCATTCAGGGCTAAAAATACGCCGTGTATAGGAGCCATCGGGATTTTTCCCGAACTGGCCAATTTTACATAAATAATCCATCGTATCCATGGTATCCCTCCTTTTGGATTCAATTTCATCATAGCAAATGAAGACCAGATTGAACATACTCGGAGCAAAAAATCGCTCTGACGCTATGACGCTGTGAATATGGAGGGGCTTGTGATCTGATTATGCCCCTCGGTTTTGTAAAAAATCCCTCACGGCAGGGAAGAAACGTCCGCTGCTATGAGGAATCTCCATCAAGCGAGAAGTTTTTCGAGACGGCCTGCAATGGCGTTCAGGAAATCCTCGCTGTTTACTTTTTCTTTTTCCGGAAGGGTCGACATGCTGTAAAGGTCACCTGTCATGGTGCCGCTTTCAATGGTATCGATGGTGGCTTTTTCAAGGGCATCGGCATAAGCCTGCAGCTCGGGAAGACCATCGAGCTCACCGCGCTTTCTAAAGGCGCCGGACCAAGCAAAGATGGTTGCCACAGGATTCGTGGAAGTCTTCTCACCCTTGAGATATTTATAGTAATGACGCTGCACCGTTCCGTGAGCAGCTTCATACTCATATTTTTCATCAGGGGAAACAAGAACGGAAGTCATCATGGCAAGGGAACCAAAGGCCGTTGCCATCATGTCGCTCATGACGTCGCCATCATAGTTCTTACAGGCCCAGACCATACCGCCGCGGGAACGGATGATACGGGCAACAACGTCATCAATGAGGGTATAGAAATATTCAATTCCGCACGCTTCATACCGCGTTTTATATTCCTTGTCATAGATTTCCTGGAAAATGTCCTTGAAGCGATGGTCATAGATTTTGGAGACCGTGTCCTTCGTAGCAAACCAGAGGTCTTCCTTGACAGATAGAGCATAGTCAAAGCAGGCGTGGGCATAGCTGCGGATGGATTCGTCCGTGTTGAAGATGCCCTGCGTGATGCCTTCCCCGTTAAATTCATTAATGGTGCGGCGCGTCTGGTTCCCCTGCGCATCCGTCACGACAAGTTCGGCCTTGCCGCCAGCAGGAACCCGCAGTTCCGTATTCTTATAAATGTCGCCAAAAGCATGACGGGCAATGGTGATGGGCTTTTCCCAGTTACGGACGAGCGGGGCAATCCCCTTGACCATGATAGGTTTGCGGAATACGGTTCCATCCAGGATGGCGCGGATTGTTCCATTCGGACTGGGCCACATTTTCTTGAGATTGTATTCCTTTACACGGGCCGCATTCGCAGTAATGGTGGCACATTTGACGGCGACTCCGTATTTTTTCGTGGCAAGCGCCGACTCAATGGTGACCTCATCATCCGTGTCGTCACGATGCTTCATCCCCAAGTCATAGTATTCGCTCTTGAGAGCGACATAGGGAAGGATCAGGATATCTTTGATCATCTTCCAAAGGACACGGGTCATTTCATCGCCGTCCATTTCCACAAGAGGCGTTTTCATCTGAATTTTTTGGGTCATAGGGGCCACTTCCTTTTTTCAAGATTTTGGGTCTTTCATCATATTCATATTGTAGCATGGTTTAGCACGTTCTCCCATGGCAGAAAAAAGGCCCTATCAGAAAAACCGATGGGCTGAGTAAACAGGAAAAGGCCGTGGCAGCTTTGGTAAAACAAGAAAAAAGACGCTCCTTAAAATGAATGCAGGGTGAATTTTATCCCCTGATAAGAAGATTTTGCCAAAAGAAAAGGAAAGACGGTTTTCAATCCATCGAAAAATACTATAGAAACAGGAAAGGCAGCCCACAAGCCTTTCAAAAAAAGAGACGGCACCTGTCTTTTCAGCAGAGGCTGAACGATTCCCAATCGAGGAGGAGGGATTTCTAAAATAGCAGCCTTATCCTTTCCCCCTAATTGGCATCATATAGAGACCATATTCAGCACCCAGACGAGAAACTGCTCCAGTAGTAGCATTGGCCATTCTCATATCCGTCTGGGGGTCAATAACAATTAAAACTTCTTCTCCGGCCTTGACACCCATAAGATTGCCCATCAGATAGTCCGCTCTTTCAATGCATTCAATCATTCTATTGTCTTCCATAATTGGCGCTCCTTATCATTCAAGAGTAAGTCATGACCATAAATTTGGGGAAATCAATAAACTTAATTGCGCAATTCTTTCTTCTGGTCATATGTTACTAAAGTAACTCTTTAATAACAAAACATATGGTAGTTTTTTATATTCCATCACCATGGAGTTATATATCGTCTATGAGCCAACTCATTATCAAGAGAATCCATGCACTATTTATCTTTCGATAATTTAACCTTCCTGCGAAGAAGGGAAATCATCTTAGGCAGCTCATAACAAGTCATGGCAATCCAACCGATCAGCATGGCATAGGCCACGGAAAGAAAACCAACAGAAAAATGAAATACAAGGACGGCACAGCTTGCGACGCGGACACCAATATTGACGGCACTGCTGTAAAGGGTTGTGGATAGTTCGCCCAGCCCCCTAAAAAATCCCTGCATCACATTCGTCAGGGCGCACAGCAAATAGATCCAGCTCATGGTGAGGAGATAAGCCTCTCCCAATCGGATGATGGCCGGTTCTTCTGTAAAAAGGGCCAGGATCCGTCCACTTGCGCCATACATCACCCCAGTAAAGCCTATTACATAGATAAAGGAAAAGAAGAGACTTACAAGGATACTCCTATGCACCCGTGCGGACTTACCCGCTCCAATATTCTGGGCGATGAAGATGGTCATGGCATAGGCTATCGTCGATAAAGGCACCATGGCATAATCTTCAAATCGGCTGCTGACGCTGTAGGCGGCAATGACTGTCGTACCAAGCGTATTCACAATCGCCTGGGTGCCCAGTTTGCCAATCTGCAGGGAAGACTGCTGCAAGGCGCTCACCATACTGAAAGAAAAAATTTTTTTCACAAGGGGCCACTCAACGGCAAGATGCTGCTTTATCGCAAGCTTACCCATAAAACTTACTAGAAAAGGCAAACAGAACAAGGACGAGAGCAGTTCACAAAGGACCGTGCTTACGGCAGCGCCCACGATGCCCCAGCCAAAAAGAACGACAAAGAGATAATCACCAAGGACATTGAGCCCTGCACTTACAGCGAGAATGAAGAGCGTCGTTTGACTGTCCCCCATGGCTCTCAAGACCGTTGAGAAATAGCCATAGCAGAAATGGAAAAAGAGCCCTACCATGATAATCCTCACATAGAGCGCCGAGTCCTTTAGGATAGCCGCTGGAACTTGAAGAAGGAGCAGGATGGGGCGCGCAAAAATAATCAACACGGCTGAAAGACCAAGGGATACCAGGGTTCCTGCTGCAAAGCCGCTCACCATCTGGCGGCGAAGAGTTGCCCCATCTTTGGCCCCATAGGCCTTTCCAATAAGGATGCTTGCGCCAAGGCAGATGCCATTGATGAAAAGAAGTGAAAACGTCATAAGGGGATTGCTCGTTCCCACCGCCGCAAGGGCCAGGTCCCCAATATAGCGGCCAACAATGGCACTATCGACAGCATTGTAGGTCAGTGTGAGATAATTGGACAAAATAAGCGGCAGCAAATATGAAAGAAGCTGAAGGGGAATGTTTCCCTTTGTCAAATCATGGTTTTTCACAAAGACCACCATCCTCTTAAAATGAACATCATTGATATAAAAAAGTGGTTGAACTACAAATTTTCGGTTCTTCACGGAAATTTGTGGGGTCATGGACAAATAAATATTGAAAAAGGACATCAAATTCTCCAAAATATAAGGTGGCTAAACCAAAGTAAAGGAGAATTGAGATGTCCTCTAACCAATACATTATTCAAACTGTCCTGTTTTGTCAAGACCCCGATTACCTTGTTTGGCTCCCTGAAGATCCTTTGGACGATTCCACGGCATGGGTGGTCACCAGCCAAAAGAATCATACCGATTTTCTCTGCCCTCACTGCGGAGAGCCGATGCCTATCTATGGCACGTACCGAACCCGCCTAAGAACGGTGCCTATATAGCCACATGCCCGGTGCACGGTCCTCTTCGAGGGGCACCGCTTCCGGTGCCCTTGCTGTCAGGAGACGGTTACGGAACTCAATCCGTACAGGTGTCCTGGAACGAGAATCACCAAACGGGCCGCTGTGTGGATCAAATCACGGCTTGCCCAGGGCCTTACGATTGCCGGCGTGCAGAAGATAACGGGCATCCACTGGGATACGGTTCGCCAAGCTGAAGGAAAAGCAAATCGACGGTCTGGCAAATCACGCCAAACGGAATGCATATGGGTGCAAGAACGACAGCTACTTTTTTACCTTAATTCGGTATCTGTCTTTACCTACGTATGATTTGGCATCCCCCAAAAATGCGTGAAGAACCTTTTAATTTCCTGCTTGACTCCCTTCATTAACTGACATCTCCTAAGATTCGGCCCTTCCTGGATGGTCTATAGCCCGTCCAGGACTATGGCTTCTGCTGACTCCTCACGATAAATCCTGTTTAGGCCACGGCCGCCAATTGCATGGCTCTGGCCATGTCTGTGAGGCCCCCCGGGTAAGAACGCACGCTTTCTCTCCCTTCATCTGCCCCATCTACCCTTTGGGATTCCGCGTCGTTATGGGACTTCAGTCTGTATTGCGACCTTATCCATCCCAAACTAACCTTATGCGGTTTCTATTCGTCAGGTCGGAGATTTGCCCGTACCTTCCTTCAAGTTCCACCTCTCGATGTCGCCTTTGGTGTTTGACTATGACTTTCCCACGAATAGGCAGTCTAGGGACTTTCCCCTTTAAGAGTGCGCCCATGCCGGGCGCACAACAAAAAACCGTACCAAGCATTTGCTTGATACGGTTTATTCTTTGATTTGGTGCGGTTGGTGGGACTTGAACCCACACGAGATTGCTCTCACCAGCCCCTCAAGCTGACGCGTCTGCCGTTCCGCCACAACCGCGTACACCAGATAAAATTGGTGCGGCCAAGAGGAATTGAACCTCCACGGGGTTGCCCCCACTAGCTCCTGAAGCTAGCGCGTCTGCCTGTTCCGCCATGGCCGCGTTGTCATCAACAACAATGCTATTCTAGCAGAAATCAAAAAGGGAGTCAAGCAGTTTTTTAGGAAATTTTATAAAGCTGCTGTTCGCCCTTTTTCCCATCATCAGTTGCTCACCGTATGATAGAGTTCGGCATAGCGCTGACGGTCATGAAGGACTTTCCGCACATATTCCCGCGTATCGGAAAAAGGAATGGCAGAAATATCGCTGAAACCAAAGCCCCACCCATTTTCGGCCATCCATTCCTTGACCGTGCCGCGGCCTGCGTTATAGGCAGCAAGCATGAGAATCTCATTGCCTTGGAACTCTGATTCCAGTTCACTGAGGTACCAACACCCAAACTTGATGTTCAGTTCAGGAAGCATCAGCATCTTGGCCTTGAAATTTGGAAAATCTGTACTCTTGGCAATCCAGCTTCCCGTCTCTGGCATAATCTGCATGAGACCCAAGGCCCCCGTTTTGGATTCCGCATCTGGGTTGAAACCGCTTTCATTCTTGATGACGGCAACAGCAAGGAAGGGATCTACGCGGTACTGCGCACTATATTGGTGGATCTCCTTTCCATAAGGCCACTGATAGACCGCACGGCGCTGGAAAAAATCCGTGCGCCATATAAGAAACCCCACCACAGCCACAAGGATAAGGATCAAAAGGCCATGGAAGCGTCTTGAGGATTGATTCTTTTGTTCTTTTTTCTTCAATGAAATCCCTCTCTATGGATCATGGTGCTGCCTTAGCAGACACCCACTTAACAACTGCAACATGGGTAACTTCAAGCGTGCTTTTTGAAGCGGTCCCCCGTAGAGGATGGTCACGACAAAAAGCCTGCTTATTTATTGTAACAAATTGGAAGAGGGTATGACAACTCTCCTTGTTTATGGAAAACCAAAGCAAAGGGACTTTTTTACACGGAAAGATGCCTAAAATTCCTTTTTAAGTGCAGGATAGAAAGGAAAGTCCATAAAAATTTTCATTTCCTATCGGCGCTGGATTTTTGCAGCGCCTTGATAAGTGCTTGGTCAACTTGCTGATAAAGGGCATCCAGCGTTTGACTGTTATCAATGATGACATCGGCCATTTTGCGTTTTTCGGCAAGGGGCATCTGATGCTTGATGCGCATGAGGACTTCTTCCCGCGTGATTCCAGAGCGTTTCATGGCACGACGGACCTGTTCCTCTTCAGGAATAAAAACAAGCCAAACTTCATCACATACGTTCTCCCATTGTCCTTCAAGAAGGAGGGGCGCGTCAATGATCACAAGGGCGTCTTCTTTATGAAGGCGTAAAAACGCATCCCGTTCTTCTTTGATTGCCGCATGGACGATTGCATTAAGGTCTTGTGTGGCCTCTTTTGACGAAAAAGCCAGTGCCGCCAGACGGGTCCGGTCAAGACGCCCATCTGCCATCAGGATCGTTTTTCCAAACCGCTTGGCAAGCCTTGCTAAACAAGGCGATCCCTTTTCTTCCACATGCCATCCCGAGCGGTCAGCATCAAAAATGGGAATGCCCTTTTGGGCCAAATAAGCGCTCACTGTACTTTTTCCAGAGGCGATACCGCCGGTCAGTCCAATGATCATATAAGCCTCCTATTTCTGGCAGTGTGCACAGTACACCGTGCCCCGTCCCGCCACTTTCGTTTTGGTGAGTGTCTTCCCGCATAATAGACAGGGCTTTCCACCGCGATGATATACCTTGAGGTACTGGAAGTTATCCCCCATTTTTCCGTCAGCATCCTGGTAATTGCGGAAAGTCGTACCATGATGACGCAAGGCACTTTGGATGATCTCTTTGATGGCAATGGCAAGGCGCTCCCATTCCTTTTTGGTCATCCGGCTGACCCTCTTCGTAGGCCGGATGCCAGCTGCAAAAAGGGATTCATCAGCATAAATATTGCCAAGTCCCGCAATGATGGACTGATCAAGGATAAAGGGTTTTACTTGGGTGTTCCGATGACGCGCCCTTTCCTTAAGATAGGTGCCGGTCATTGCGTCATCAAGCGGCTCCGGTCCCAGCGCTTCAAAGCCCTTATCAAGGGGCTCCCCTTCTTGATAAAGGGCCGCTGTACCAAAAGTCCGAATATCAGTCATCCACAAATCATGGGCTCCGGAAAGGATCAGGCCCCAGCGCGCAAATGGCGGCAGGGGCTCCCCTTTTTTTACCGCGAGGAAGGCGCCGGTCATCCGCAGATGCACCATAAGCCTTTCGCCGCCTTTGAGCATGAGGGACAAATATTTTCCCCGGCGGAGGACAGCGGTCACGACAGCGCCCCTAAGGCCCTTCCTGAACGCTTCAGGCGAAGGATGGACAATCATACGGGGCAACAAGATGCGCACGTCTTCAATTTTCTTTTCCAATACGTACGGTTCCAGGGAAATCCGTACCTGTTCTACTTCTGGAAGTTCCGGCATCATTTCTCCTTTATCTTGAGAAAAAAGGCGCAGGTTGCCCCACACCTTCCCCCTTATTTTGCGTCAGCCCAGGTCTTTCCGAAGGCAATATCAGCCACAAGGGGCACCTTCAGGGTTACAGCGCGCTCCATGGCATTTTTCACGATGGCACTGACTTTATCTTTTTCTTCTTCCATTACTTCAAGGACCAGTTCATCGTGGACCTGGAGAAGGACGCGGCTTTTTACGCCGGCTTCCTTGAGCTCTTTGGCCACATGGAGCATGGCAATCTTGATGATATCCGCCGCTGTCCCTTGGATAGGCGTATTGATGGCCGTTCGTTCCGCAAAGCTGCGGCGGTTGAAGTTCTTTGCATGGATGTCCGGCAAATAACGGCGCCGGCCAAAAAGGGTCTCTACATACCCCATTTCACGGGCTTTCTTCTTTTCCCCTTCCATGTATTCCTTAACGCCCGTATAGCGGGCAAAGTAGCTGTCAATATACTGGGCCGCTTCACTTCTGGGGACACCAAGCTGACGGCCAAGGCCAAAATCGCTGATGCCGTAGATGATGCCAAAGTTCACGGTCTTTGCTTTGCTGCGCATGAAAGGCGTTACCTCTTCGATGGGCACGCCAAAGATTTCCGAAGCCGTCCGGCTATGGATATCCTGACCATGACGGAAGGCGTCAATGAGGCGTTCATCACCAGCAATGCTGGCCATGACGCGCAGTTCCACTTGGGAATAGTCACAGCTCATGAGGAGGTCATACCCTTTGCCGGGTACGAACATCCGGCGCATTTGCCTGCCCACTTCCGTCCGGGTAGGGATGTTCTGCAGATTCGGATCCGTACTGGAAAGCCGTCCGGTCACGGTCGCCATTTGGTTGAAATGGGTATGGATGCGGCCTGTATTGGGATTGATGAGGGGATGGAGCGCCACTAAGTATGTGGATAAAAGCTTCGACAGCGTACGGTACTCCATGATGGTCTCGATGATGGGATGTTCTCCCTGCAGCTGTTCCAGGACACTCACATCCGTGGAATAGCCTGATTTTGTCTTTTTGATGATGGGAAGGCCCAATTTTTCAAAAAGGATGACACCCAGCTGCTTGGGCGAATTGACATTGAAGTCCTCACCGGCCTGTTCCTTTGCCTTTTGCTCAAGGTCAGCCACCTGTTTTGTCATGCTCTTTGTCACTTCATCAAGCATGTCCTTATCCAAGGTGATGCCATTTACTTCCATATCAGCAAGGACCTTTGTAAGGGGAAGCTCTATGTCCCTGTATAGTTCCGTAAGACCGCGTTCAGCCATGAGTCCTTCAAGTACGGGCATAAGGGCTTCCACATCCTGGGCCGTACCGCGGCAGCTGGCGGGAAGATACGTTTCAGCAAGGCTCCTTACATCATAATGGGTTTCACCCGGTTCATAAAGATAGGCGGCTAGAGCTGGGTCTCCGACAACGCCTTGCAGGCTGAGGCCCTTTCCCTGCATGAATTTATACAGTTCTTTAGGGTTTGGGACAATCTTTTTGACGGATTCATCGCAAAATAGGCCCACCACGTCCGGATCATCCAAAAGCGTCTTGTCCCAAACATAAACCTTATGATCGTAGGCTCCGGAGAGGCTTGTGAGGGCAAGATTCGGCAAAAGGCCTTCTGTTTCATACATAAGGGAAAGGGGTGCATCGCCTTCTTTCACGCGCGTCAGGAGGGCCATAGCCGCTTCCGACGAGGCAAGCGGAACGGTTTCGTAGCTAGCTTCGGCAATGACCTCGCCAAACATGCTCATTTCACCTCCATCCCGTGCTTCACTCACTCCTTCTGCAAGCCCCAGGACCGGGGAAAATCGGTTCCACATATTCTTGAATTGGAGGTCATCCATGAGGACGCGGCTTTTTTCCGTAAGGCCAGTCAGGCGATACGATGCTGGATCCGTATCCATGGGAACGGTGAGGCAAATCGTCGCAAGATCCTTGGACATAAGGGCCTGGTCCCGATAGGTAACGAGCTTTTCCTTGAGGCTTTTTCCCTTGACCTCAGCAGCATGATCCAAGACCGCTTCAACGGACTGGTACTCCTTGATGAGCTTTAGGGCCGTCTTGGGACCGACACCGGGCACACCGGGGATATTGTCGCTCGTATCACCCATCAGACCTTTAAGATCAATGATCTGACGGGGGCTAAGTCCTTCGTATTCTTTCTGGAAAGCGGCTTCATCGTAATCACCAATTTGGGTGATGCCTTTTTTGGTAAAGTAGACATGAACATTTTCCTTGATGAGCTGGAATTCATCCCGGTCTCCCGTTACAATGATGACCTTCGTTTCTTTTGGAGCGGTTGCCGAAAGGGTTCCAATAAGGTCGTCCGCTTCGTAATTATCCATTTCTAGGGTTGGAATGCCCATACTCGTCAACAGCTCAATGGCAAGGGGAAACTGTTCCTTGAGTTCCGGCGGGGTGGCCTTGCGCTGGCCCTTGTAGTCGGCAAATTTTTCCGTCCGAAAGCTATGCCGCGATTTATCAAAGGCAACGGCCATATAGCTTGGCTTCACTTCTTCAAGAAGTTTCAGGAGCATATTGCACAATCCATAAACAGCGCCCGTATTGACGCCTTTTTTATTGGTAAAGGAAGGCAGGGCAAAGAACGCGCGATGGATCAAGCTGCTGCCATCGATAATAAGGAAGGTCTCGTTCATGAAAATCTCCTTTCAGGATTGAAAAGATGGGAAAAAGTCGCTTTCCCCACCAGTGAATGGTCCCTGTCATTATACCATATTGGACGAAGCGTGAAAAAAGGGTTTGCCCTCCCGTATGTGTCAACATTTTCTCGGGAGACCCATATAAGATTGTGTTGCAGCTTAAT
>UPXT01000059.1 GCA_900538365.1 uncultured Acidaminococcus sp.
AACGTACTTGTACGTCGCCAGTAATATGAGGGCTATGCCCGAAAATGAAAAACCACCCGCTATGCGGGTGGATAGTTATTTCATTTTTCCTCGTAAAAAGAAGGTAAAGAAATCGTCCTTTTCTTGTCAAAGGGATTTGCCCCGCTACTTTCTTTGTAGTACAATGAAGCTAGTCAGTTTCAGGAGATATCACTTGACGGATGGCTTCGAGGAAGGTTCCAACCCTTTTTCTGGATTGGCTCCGTACCAATCTTCTTCTGGATGGAATTTTTTCTTACTCCTAAATGGCATCCGTAGGCATCGCCAATAGCGGGAGATAGGCTTCATTTCCTGGCTCTCCTGCTTTTTTTGCAGGAACGGTTGAAAACAAAACCAAAGA
This sequence comes from uncultured Acidaminococcus sp., assembly GCA_900538365.1. Lineage (GTDB taxonomy): Bacteria > Bacillota > Negativicutes > Acidaminococcales > Acidaminococcaceae > Acidaminococcus. Next base: position 380 of record UPXT01000059.1, read on the forward strand.
CCCTCCCCAGTGGGAAGAAAGGTCAAGATAAAGGAGTTCTTATCATGAAAAAAACGAAGATTATCTGTACTTTGGGTCCGGCAACGGACAGAAAAGAGATCCTTGTCAAGATGATTGAAAACGGCATGGATTTGGCTCGCTTCAACTTTTCCCATGGCTCCCATGAGGAATGTGCCAAACGGTTGGCCCTGTTGAAGGAAGCCATTGCCGAAACAGGCCGTGTCATTGGTTTTATCGGCGATACCAAAGGACCGGAAATGCGCCTGGGCTTATTTAAAGGAGATAAGGTGACACTGAAGGAAGGGGACGCCTTTATGCTGACCTCGGAAGCCTGCGAGGGTACGGCGGAAAAAGCCCATGTAAACTACAGCGGTCTGCCCCAAGAAGTGAAAAAGGGCGATACGATCCTCCTGAATGATGGGAAACTGACCCTTCGTGTAGAATCAACGACGGCAACTGAAATCCGTACAACAGTCACCAACGGCGGGGAAATTTCTTCCCGTAAGCGTGTTGCTGTGCCAGGGGCCATCTTAAAGCTGCCCTTTATGTCGGAAGCGGATGTGGCCGACATTACCTTTGCGGCAAATGCGGGAATGGACTATATTGCGGCTTCTTTTGTACGCAGCGCCGATGATGCCATGCAGATTCGCCGCCTTCTGGAGAGCCTCGGCTCCAATATGGGCATCATTGCCAAGATTGAAAACCAGGAAGGCGTCGATAACATTGATGAAATCCTGAAAGTTGTCGACGGCGTCATGGTCGCCCGCGGTGATTTGGGTGTCGAGATTCCTATGGAAGATGTCCCTGTTGTCCAAAAGCAGATCATCGCAAAATGTAATGCCGCCGGTAAACCTGCCGTCACGGCAACACAGATGCTTGAGAGCATGATCACGAATTATCATGCCACACGTGCTGAGGCAAGTGATGTGGCAAATGCCATCTATGATGGGACCGATGCCATCATGCTGAGCGGTGAAACTGCTTCCGGTGCCTATCCTGTCGAAGCGGTGGAAACTATGAGCCGGATTGCCAAACGGACGGAGGCTTCCCTTGACTATGTGAATGTCTTTAAACATAAGGGTATTGGTGCACAGGTCCAGATGACGGATGCCATTTCCCATGCCACCGTGCAGATTGCTCAGGAACTTGATGCCAACGTGATCCTGTCCATTACGGAATCTGGATACACGGCCCGCATGGTTGCTAAGTATCGTCCCCATGCCATGGTGGTCGGTGTTTCTCCGAAAGAAGAGAGCCTGCGCCGCATGGCGCTTTATTGGGGTGTCGTTCCCCTTAAGGGGCTCAATAAACCCAACACGGACGCCCTCATTGACCTTGCCGTCAACGAAGCCAGAAATGCAGGTCTTGTCCGGAAAGGGGATTCGGTCATCGTTACGGCTGGTAAGAACGTAGGGAAAGTAGGAAGCACGAACCTCATCCAGGTTGTCAATGTCGGTGAAATTGTCGTCAAAGGGCAGGGCATTGGCCGTAAATCCGTTACGGGCGAAGTGGTCCGCGTAGAGCATTGCAGTGATGTCGATAAAATCAAAAAAGGCTCCATTCTTGTCTGTGCCGCCCTTGAAAATGAAATGGGCGCCAAAGCGGCCCAATCAGCGGGTATCATTGCGGAAGAAGGCGGCTTTACTTCGCCTGCCGCCATTGTGGGCATCAATTTTGGGATTCCTGTAATTGTTGGGGCCGCTGGAGCCATGAAGGAACTGGAAGATGGCGATGTGGTGACCCTTGACGTAGAGTCCGGCACGGTCTATGCCGGGAAGATCAACGTCAAATAAACACTCGGATTGATGGACCTAAAAAACTTTACAATCAGCGTCACGGGTTTTCCCCGTGGCGCTTTTCTATTCTTAACAATATTAAGGCTCTTTCGTGAATTTAAGATGGCGGCAATAGATGATTGTCCCGTTTTCTTGGGGTTCAATCTGCTACAATAGAAAGAAAATGGGGGAAGGTGAAGATATGGAAGGCTTTTGGCAGATGCTCTCCATCCAGATGCTGCTTTTTATCTATATGGCCATTGGCTATGGACTGCGTAAGGGGGGAATCCTCAAAGCAGAGGCGCGGGACGCTTTTACGGAATTTGTGATTCTTGTGACACTGCCGTGCATGATCTTTGAATCCTTCCAGATTGCACTCACTGTCGAGACGCTGCAAAAAGGGTTCCTGAGCCTGTTTATTGCTTCTTCTGTGGAAGTCTTTTCCCTTGTCATCAGTAGCGTGGCCTTTCGGTTCTGCAAAAAAGATGAGATTCCCATTATGCGCTATGGGACGCTTGTCAGTAACTCCGGATTTGCCGGTCTGCCGGTTATTGAAAATAGCTATGGGCTGGACGGTCTTTTTTATGCCAGCATCTACATCATCCCCACAAGGATCCTCATGTGGAGTGCGGGCATCAGCCTTTTTACGACGGCACCGCGCTGGGAGCGCATCAAGATGGTCATGCTCAACCCGGGTATCATTGCCGTGGAACTGGGGTTTCTGCGGATGCTCTTTGAACCTAATCTGCCGCCTGTTGCCGTTAGTGCAATCCACGCCTTGGGTGAATGTACGACGCCCCTTGCCATGATCATTGTGGGGATGATTTTGGCAGAGATCCCGTTAAAGAGCCTCCTATCGGGTAAGGCCCTGCTCCTATCCGCTATCCGTCAGCTTTTTATGCCGTTGGTGCTCCTTTTGATCCTTCGCGGCCTTCACCTTGATCCCCTTCTGACGGCGGTTGCAGCCATCCTTACGGGGATGCCCATTGGATCTACGACGGCCATTCTTGCTGCAAAATATGGGGCCAATGCTGAATTTGCTTCTGCCTGCGTCTTTATCTCGACTGTGACAAGTCTTGTGACGGTGCCTTTCCTGGCCCTTTTCCTGTAAAAAAGAACTCCCAACAAATCCGGTGGAATTTGCTGGGAGATTTTTTATGCCTTATAGGGTAGATGCGTAAGAAGGCTTCTTTTAAGGGGCGGGATGAGGCGCTTCAAAAGACCGGCTGCAACATAGGAGACGGTAATAAGGAGTACATAAAAGACGGGCATGGGGAACCGGTTAAAGGGAACAATGGCCCGATCAATCCAGTAGCTTAATTGGTCGAGAAAGAAGGGATGGATGAGGTAGATATAAAAGGAACGATCCGATACCTTTTCCAAAAGGGGCAGTTTCCCTTCGGGATAGCGGTCCAATACGGCACTGGCAAAGAGGATGAAGATGACTGTATAGGTAAGGCCCGGTGTGGAAAGCTGCTGCAGGGCATTTGTCGTATCTTCAAGGGGCATGTGATGGATGAGGATCCAACGGTAGAAAATCAGCGTGTTGCAGCCTGCAGAAAGCACAAAGGACGCACCCAGGACTTTTTTCCATTTTCTGATGAAGGTAAGGAAGGCCTCATAATGACGGGCAATGACGCCGCCCATCATAAAGACAAAGAGATAGAAGAAGGGAAAATAGTTCAGCCTGTATTGGAGCAGGTCGTAAAGCAAGGGCGTATCGACAACCCATTGCGGATAGGCCCAGAAGTGGGCACTGCCGCGGTATAGGAAAAGCTCCAAGATGAACAGAATGGATAGGCTGGAGCAAAGGCCCATGGCTTCCATTTTTTTCATGAGGCTTCGCCATAAGGGAAAGAGCAGATAGAACCACATGAGGATGACGAGAAAATAGATGTGATAATTTCCCAGCCCAAAAAAGAGGGTAAAAAGTACGTATTTAGGATGCCACATGGCAAGGTTTCGGGCCATGAGACTTGCGACACCCATATAAAAGAGGCTTGTCACTACATAGGGAATCCCAATGCTCTTGAATCTCTTCTTGATAAAGGCCCCATAATCCAAGGATTTTTCCAAGGGATGGGAATAAAAAAGGCCGTAGCCGGAGATGAAAAAGAAGGTGGGCACGCTGTAGCGGCTCAGGACTTCACACAAAAGATAGAGCCAGTTCCACGGTGTACCGGACTGCATGACAAGGTCACCGACATGGATGGCGACGACGCCCAGCATGGAAAGGGCGCGTAGATGGTCAAAGATAATGTTTCGTTTTTTCATGAAAGAGCTCCTCTAAACGGTGTTTCCTTAACTTATCAATTATAATATACCCTACGGGAAAAGGCTATCGGAAAAATCAACTGGTCAGATGAACTCTAGATTGATACAATGAAAAATAAGAAAGGAGGGACCCAAATGAATCATCATACGATGCGGGCCTTTGCGCGGGGGGCCTTTTTTTTGGCCTTTGCCCTTATGGTGCAGCAGCTGCGTCTTTTGCTCCCTTTGCCGCCTTTTGTGATGACGCTCATCATTGGGAGCCTTGTCAACCTGTCTTTGGTCCTTGCGGCGCGCTTTACGGCGCCTGCCGTACTGTGGGCCATGAGCGCGGCCCTGCCTGCGGTAGCCTTCATGCAAGGTCACCTTACCCTTCCCATCATGATTCCTGTGGTCTTTTTCTCAAATGCGGCCTATGCTTTTTTCTGTAAAGCATCGCAGCGCGCGTGCCTGCGCATCTTGGTGGCACCGCTTCTTAAAGCGTCCTGCATGACAGCAGCCTTTTTTGCCGTGAGCACCCTCTTTCAGATCGGGCCCCAACTTGTTTGGCGGTTCCTTCTGATCTATGGAGGCTTGCAGTGGGCGACCTCCTTTTTAGGCTGCCTCTTTTTCGAACTGATGGATCGGCGTCTTTCAGGAAAAGAAAGTGTATGAAATGATACAATCATATGGCTTTTTAGAAAGGCCCGTTATATAATAGGTTGATATGCTTTTAGATTTGTTGTGGGGGAGTACAAAATGCAAATTATCGTTGTCGGCTGCGGTAAGGTGGGATGCAATATCGTCACGCAGCTTATCAAGGAAAACAATAATGTGACTGTCATTGATACCAATGCGGACCTTATCCACCATATTTCAACCAACTACGATGTAATGGGTATCGTGGGCAATGGTTCGAGTTTCAATGTCCTGCGGCAGGCCGATCTTAAGCATGCGGACATGCTCATTGCCGTGACGGAAAGTGATGAAGTCAATCTTTTGACCTGCGTCATTGCCAAACTCAATAACAGCGGCTGTCACACCATTGCCCGTGTGCGGAGTCCGCATTATTCGGAGGAAAGCCATTTCCTGCAAAAGGGTCTGAACCTTTCCATGACCATCAATCCGGAACTGGAAGCCGCCAAGGAAATAACGCGGCTCCTTAATTTTCCTACGGCAATCGATATTTTCAGCTTTGCCAAGGACCGCATCGATATGCTGCGCTTCCGCGTTCCCCAGCGGTCCATGCTCATTGGGATTTCCTTAAAGCAGCTGGCCCAGCTGACAACCAATAATCTGCTTATCTGCATCATTGAACGCAACAGCGAGATCATTGTTCCTAATGGGGACACGGTCATCATGAGCGGTGATATTCTTACCATTATGGCTATGCCCAGCGAAGTAGAGGAATTTTTCCGCAAAATCGGGGTCAAGACGAATAAAGCGGAAAACGTCATGATCGTTGGCGGTGGGGCTACGAGTTATTATTTGGCTAAGCTTCTTTCCAGCCGGGATATCCGCGTGACCATCATCGAAAAGGATATGAAACGCTGCGAAGAACTTGTGGATGCCCTGCCCAATGTGACCGTCGACTGTGGGGACGGGACGGACCGTCAGCTGCTTGACGAGGAACATTTGGAAAATATGGACGGTTTTGTGGCCTGTACCGGCATCGACGAAGTTAACGCTATCCTTTCCCTTTACGTCATGAACCGCGTGAAGAAAAAGGTCGTCACAAAGCTGAACCATGTCGATTTTGGAGAACTTTTGGATAATCTCCATCTGGACAGCGTCATCAATCCAAAGGAGATTACGGCCCAAAAGATCGTGCAGTATGTCCGGGCTGCCGGCAACAGCATGGAGTCCAATGTAGAGACCCTCTATCGCCTTATGAATGGGCGCGTCGAAGCCATGGAATTTTTCATTGATAAGGATTCCCTGGTAACAGGGCAGAAGCTCGTCGATATGAAAATCAAGGACGGCGTCATCATTGCCGGAATCCTGCGCAGCGGCAAGCTCATTATCCCAGGCGGTCAGGATGAATTCCGGATTGGGGATACGGTCATTGTTGTAACAACCCATATCGGGTTCCACGATATTTATAATATTTTGAAATAATGGGGTGAGGCCATGAATTATGCTGTGATTGGAAGGATCCTTTCCTGGGTCCTTCGTACGGAAGGCCTCTTAATGCTGCTTCCCTGCCTTATTGCCCTGATTTATGGAGAGTGGCAGGACCTGGTCTATCTTGCCCTGGGCGTCGGGGCCATGGCGGCAGGCTGGCTCCTTTCCCGCAAAAAGATTGCCAATCCTGCCATCTATCAGCGCGAAGGCTTTGTATCCGTCGGGCTTTCCTGGGTGGTCCTTTCCCTTTATGGGGCGATTCCCTTTGTTATTACCGGTGAGATCCCAGGTTTTCTTGATGCCCTTTTTGAAATCGTGTCAGGCTTTACAACGACGGGCTCTTCCATATTGGCCAATGTGGAGGCGCTCTCCCATACGAGCCTGTTTTGGCGGAGCTTTTCCCATTGGATTGGCGGGATGGGCGTCCTGGTCTTTATTCTCATGATGATTCCCGCAGGCAGCGGCGGAACGCAGATCAATCTCATGAAAGCGGAAAGCCCCGGTCCTGATGTATCAAAGTTCGTGCCCCGTGTCAAGAACACGGCCATCGTTCTTTACCGCATCTATCTTGGCATGACCCTTCTCATGATCGCCATCCTGGCTTTTTCTGGGATGAACTGGTTCCACAACCTGTGCATCACCTTTGGCACAGCGGGAACGGGCGGCTTTGGGGTTCTCAACAGCAGCTGCGCCGAGTATACGCCCTTCCAGCAGTGGATCATCACCATCTTTATGATTGCCTTTGGTGTCAATTTTAGCTTCTATTACCTGTTCTTGACGAAGAATTTCTATGAAGCCTTCCATCTGGAAGAAGTGGGGGCGTATCTTGCCATCATCTTTTGTGCCGGTCTTGCCATTACTTGGCAGATCGAGCCGCGGTACGGCAATTTTGAGGAAGCCCTGCGCGTTGCCTACTTTCAAGTCGGCAGCATCATTACGACGACGGGTTTTTCAACGGTGGACTTTGACCTGTGGCCAAGCTTTTCAAAAACCATCCTTGTCATGCTCATGATCATCGGCGCCTGTGCCGGGTCAACAGGGGGCGGTGTCAAAGTCAGCCGCGTTGTCCTTGTCATGAAGAGTATCAAGCAGGAACTGCGCCAGATCATTCACCCTCATGGTGTACAGTGTGTCAGGATGGACAAGAAGACCGTGGACCGTAAGGTCCTCAGTTCCCTTTATGTCTATTTGACGAGTTATTTCTTCGTCTTTGGCCTTTCCGTGCTTGCCATCAGTCTTGAAAACTTTAGTTTTACGACCAACTTCACAGCTGTTGCGGCGACCCTCAACAATATCGGACCGGGACTTGCGGAAGTGGGTCCAAGCCGTAACTTCGGCGTCTATGGCGACTTTTCCAAATTGGTGCTGATCTTTGATATGCTTGCCGGCCGTTTGGAACTGCTCCCCATGCTGCTGCTTTTCTACCCGCGGACTTGGTCCAGCAAATGCTAGGGAGCCTCATATGACAAATGAAGTGGAATATTGGACGCAGCGTCTGATCAAAGAAGTTGTCTTGCTGGGTCACCCTGCTGAATTTGGTCACCTGCTTGCGGCAAATTTGGGCTCTGAAAAAAGCATCCGCCGTCTGGCCCTTTATGTCGCCCATAATCAGCCGGCTTCGGCCGAGGACATTGCCGATGAAATGCTTGCTATTTGCGATGAACGAGACGCGTGGCGCCGTAAAAAAGAAGCCGAATATTACAGCCAAAAAGTAAACGCGTGGTATAATCGGGACCGAAAAAAAGACCAGGACTGAGGGCCTGGTCTTTTTTCGGCTGTATGACGGAGTGCCCTACCTGTGGTATAATGAGCTGATAACAAAGAAAGGATGAAGCAAATGGATACTTGGCAGCAAGTCAGCATCAGTGTAACCCGTGAAGCCGTCGAGGCGACAGCCAATCTTTTTTGTGAAGCCGGCGCCCGTAACGGAGTTGAAATAGACGACCCCCTGCTCCTTAAGGAGCTCAAGGAACATACAACGTGGGAACTGTGTGACCTTCCCATGCCGGAAGAAACGGAGATTGTGACTGTTTCTGCTTATTATCCCGAAGATGAAGAACTGTCCGGACGGCTTTCCGCTATTAAGGAAGGTCTATCAGGGATTGAAAAGAGAATTGGCAGCTTCCAGGTAGGTCAGCTCCGCTTCCGTAAGGTGAGCGAAAAAGATTGGGCCAATGAATGGAAGCAGTATTTCTATACGACGAAAATCGGCAGTCAGATTGTCATCAAACCTGATTGGGAAAGCTATACCCCAACGGCAGAGGAAAAAGTCATCGAACTTGATCCCGGCATGGCCTTTGGCACGGGAACGCATGCTACAACGAGGATGTGTATCGAACGTCTTGAGGAGCTGGTCACGCCCAATATCGATGTGTATGACGTCGGTACAGGAAGCGGGATCCTTGCCATGACGGCCGCACTTATGGGTGCCCGTTCCATCCATGCCATCGATATCGACGGCAAGGCCGTGGAAGTGGCCAAGGAAAATATCGCCAAAAATCACCTTTCCAACCGGATTACGGTCAAAAAGGGCAACCTCCTCGATGATGCCGATGAAAAGGCCGATCTCATTGTGGCGAACATCATTGCTGACATCATCATCACGCTCCTTCCCGATGCATTCAAAAAGCTCCGTCAAGGCGGGCTCTTCCTCGCCTCGGGCGTCATCAAGGAGCGCCTTTGCGACGTGGAAAAAGCGGCTCGGCAAAATGGGTTCACCGTCCTTGATGTTAAAAACCGTGCCGGTTGGACCGCAATCACCATGAGAAAGGATGCCTGACGTGTACCGTTTCTTTTTAGGCAAACCCTTTGCCGATACCCTGGAAGTGACAGGCCAGGATGCCCATCACATGGGCCATGTCCTGCGCATGAAAGTAGGGGACGAGGTTCAAATCGTAAGCCTTGACCAGATTGCGGCCGTTATGAAAATTACGGCCTTTTCCAAAGAGGCCGTCACCCTTGAAACCGTACGGATCCTTGAAGAAAACCACGAACCGACAGTGAGGGTCACCCTCTATCAGGGGCTTCCCAAGCAGGACAAGATGGAATGGATCATCCAAAAAGCCATCGAATTGGGGGTCTCGGAGATCCAACCTGTCAGTATGGCCCACTGCGTCGTTCGCCTTGATGAGGGAAAAGCTGCCAAAAAGCTGGAGCGCTGGCAAAAGATTGCTGAGGCAGCGGCCAAGCAAAGCAAGCGGGATATCGTACCTGTTATCAAGGCCCCTCTGCCGGCAAAGCTTGCCCTGACTTCCTGTGAAGCGGACCTAAAGCTCATGGCCTACGAAGTCGAGGAAGAAGGCAGTCTGCGCAGGGCCCTTCAACAGACTCGTGATGCAAAATCCATTGCCCTTCTCATTGGGCCTGAAGGCGGCATTTCAGGGGACGAATTTGATCTTGCCTTTGCCCATGACTGGCAGTCTGTCAGCCTAGGACCACGCATCCTGCGCACGGAAACCGCGGCCCTTGCGGCCCTTGCGGCCATCCAATACGAAACCGGAAACCTGGGAGGTTAAGTGTGAAGCACAGCATCAGTTTTTATACTCTGGGCTGCAAAGTGAACCAGTCCGATACGGCTTCCATGGAAAAACTTTTCCGTGAAGCTGGCTATGAGATCGTTCCTTTTGGAGAAGTTAGTGATATTTGTCTCATCAATACCTGCGTCGTAACCAATATGGGGCAGGGGAAATCCCGGCGCATGATCCGCCGCACCATCAAACGTGATCCCAAACCGCTCATCGTCGTTACAGGGTGTTATCCCCAGACGGCGCCGGAAGAAGTCGCGGCCCTTGAGGGCGTGGACCTGCTTGTCGGCAACCGTGACCGGGCCCGCATCGTTGAGCTTGTGGAAGAGCGCCTCGGTGAGCGCGATGCGGCGCCCGTCAATGATGTCCTTGACCTGCCTGTAGGCAGTGAATTTGAAGATCTTGCAGCTTCTGTCGATGACAGCCGTGACCGGGCCTTCTTAAAGATTCAGGAAGGATGCGACCAGTATTGTTCGTACTGCATCATCCCCTATGCAAGAGGCCATCTGCGTTCCCGACCGCTATCAAGTATCCGCCGCGAAGTGGAGCGCCTTACAGAAGAAGGGTATAAGGAAGTCGTTCTCCTTGGTATCCATCTTGGCTGTTATGGAAAGGAGACAGCAAATGGCGAGCGTCTCTCCGATGCCGTTAGCGCTGCCCTTTCTGTACCGGCCCTGCGCCGCCTGCGCTTAGGCTCCTTGGAATCGGTGGAAGTCCAGCCGGAGCTTCTTCAGCTTATGCAGGAAGATTCGCGTTTTTGCTGCCATCTTCATTTGCCTCTTCAATCTGGCTGCAACAAGACCCTAAAGGCAATGAACCGGCCTTATGACACGGCCCGCTTCAAGGAACTCATTGAAAGGATCCGCGCAGCTGTCCCGGATGTGGCCATTACGACGGATATCATTGTCGGATTCCCAGGGGAAACGGAAGCTGATTTTGCCGAAACCCTGACCTTTGCCGAGGCCTGCGGATTTGCCAAGATCCATATCTTCCCTTATTCCAAACGTAAGGGAACGCCGGCGGCAGAACGAAAGGACCAGCTTTCCAACAAGGATAAAGAAGACCGCGTCCATCGCTTGGAAGAAGTGGACCGCAAGGGAAATGAAGCCTTCCGAAAGACGCTCATCGGGCACCAGTATTCCGTCTTATGGGAACAAAAAGGCAGAAACGGCCTCTGGGAAGGACTCACACCCAATTATGTCCGAGTCTATCTTGAATCTGAGGAAGATCTTACGGGAACCCTTACGACCGTTGCTGTAACCGGCCTTTTTGAAGATGGTGTCCTTGCCAGGTCCTGCTGACAGTCAGTTATGAAGGAGACGCCTTCAAGCGTCGCCTGTTAAGAGAAAGAGGTGCTTTTATGAGTGATTGTGTATTTTGTAAAATTGTTTCCGGTGAAATCCCTAGCCCCCGCGTCTATGAGGATGACAAGGTCATTGCCATCAATGACCTAAGTCCCATTGCACCGGTCCATGTTCTCATCATTCCCAAGAAACACACGGAGAACATTGTTACGGCGCCGACGGAACTGGTGGCCCATGTAAAGAAGATTCTGCCGGAAGTGACAAAAAAACTTGGAATAGCTGAAAAAGGCTTCCGTCTCATTGTCAACACAGGCGCTGAAGGCGGTCAAACGGTTCCTCATTTGCACTTTCATATCTTGGGCGGTAAAGAACTGGGATGGCCGAAGCTCTAAAATCGTTGACAGGAACCCTTCTTTTACGGTATAATATCCGAGTGTTAATGTTAAATTACACTTCCCGAAAGAGATCGTGGAGGGAGGGATATAGATGACTGAGATCAGAGTTGGCAAAACTGAATCCATTGACAGTGCGCTTCGTCGTTTTAAGCGTGCGACTCAGAAGGCCGGCGTCCTCTCCGAAGTGAGAAAACGCGAACACTATGAGAAGCCCAGCGTAAAACGCAAAAAGAAGTCTGAAGCTGCCAGAAAACGCAAATCCAGATAATTCGTTTGGGGGCTTTAGTGATGTCTTTACGAGAACTCTTGCAGACGGATATGAAGACCGCCATGAAAGAGCGGGAAAGCGGTAAAGAACGCCTTTCCGTCCTGCGCATGGTCTGGGCTGCTGTCCGGAACAAAGAGATTGATGAAAAGACCGAACTTACGGATGATGCCGTCATGGCTGTTTTGATGAAAGAAGTCAAGCAGCGCGAAGACACCATCAAGGAAATCAAGGATGCCAATCGTCCTGACCTTGTCGCTAAGAACGAAGAGGAAATCGAGATCCTTAAGAAGTATCTCCCCGAACCGCTCAGTGATGAGGAACTGAAAAAAGTGATTCAAGATGTCATTGCCACGACCAGCGCCAAGTCCATGAAGGACATGGGAAAGGTCATGGGCCGGGTGCTTGCCCAGACCCAAGGCCGCGCAGCTGGTTCGCGCGTCAGTGCCCTCGTCAAGGAATTGCTCAAATAGTATGAAACTCCGAATAGGTGAGCCTATTCGGAGTTTTTTGTTGTTCTTTGTCAAATTTTGGGGCGCTAACGTATCTATGCACTCCTGGAGAGGACATGCACTGAGGACAGTGCGTGTCCTTTTTC
>UPXT01000060.1 GCA_900538365.1 uncultured Acidaminococcus sp.
TTTCAATATTTATTTGTCCATGACCCCACAAATTTCCGTGAAGAACCAAAAAAAGGCTGTGAAAAATGAAGGTGTCCGGTCTTCTGGAGTCCGTTCATTTTTCACAGCCCTATTTTGTTGTTCCCGCCATTGACGAGAGCCAATCATGCAGTACGGGAATCTTCTTTCAAAAAAATGAAGAAAAAAACAGCCCAAAGGCAGCGTCAAGTCACAATGAGCGGCCGGCTGGCCCGCCTTTTGCGTCATGGCCCCTTTGTTCTATTTTCGCTTTAAGCCTGTCACCATCGTAAGGGAAAAGAACGGTTAGCCAAGCAAATGTTTTATGTACCTTCATAATAGTCCTCCTTTACCAAACAATTTTTTTCAATATACTATGAAAAACTCACGCTTGTCAAAAGCAAAAAAGAACCTGTATTTTTGGGAGGGAGTGCCCCACGGGGAGGGACTTTATGATATAATTCTATTTTACATAAGTGTGTATTCATGATTGGAAAGGGGTAAGTCATGGCTGAATTGAATTTACTGCAAAAAAAGATTCTCGCTGACGGTATCATCAAGAGTGGGGATGTGCTCAAGGTGGACAGCTTCCTGAATCATCAGATTGATGTTCCTTTCATCAGCGAACTGGGGAAAATCTTCAAGAAACTCTTTGCCAGCCGTCCGGTTACAAAAATTCTCACCATTGAGGCATCGGGTATTGGGATTGCGTGTCTGACAGCAATCCATATGGGTGTACCTGTGGTCTTTGCAAAAAAATCAGCAGGCAGCAATATGGATGCAGATGTGTACAGCACAGAAATCAAGTCCTTCACCCATAATAAAACAAATCACGTCATTGTTTCCAAAAAATATCTCAACGGCGGGGATCATATCCTTATCATTGATGATTTTCTTGCCAATGGCTGTGCTGTTGAAGGCCTGATGGACCTTGTCGATCAAGCGGGTGGAACCGTCGAAGGGGTCGGCATCTGTATTGAAAAGGGCTTCCAAGGCGGCGGTGATGCCCTGCGGAAAAAAGGCATCAATCTCAAGAGCCTTGCCATCATTAAAAAAATGGATGCCAAGACGGGAACCATTGTGTTTCGCTAATGAAGGAGGCTGCTGATGGAAAGAGAAAAAGATCCAATCTACGAACTGGATGGAAAAATTTCCTTTGAAAAAGCGATTCCTTTCGGGCTCCAGCATGTCCTTGCCATGTTTGTTGCCAACATTGCTCCTATCCTGATTGTAGCGGGTGCTGTCAAGTTATCCACAGAGGAAACAGGGGCCCTTGTCCAGGCAGCCATGATCATTGCTGGAATCGGTTCCCTTTTCCAGCTCTATCCGCTGGGACCCTTGGGCTCAGGACTGCCTATCATCATGGGAATCAGTTTCACCTTTGTCTCTACTTTCTGCGTCATTGGTGCTAAATATGGCTATGGTGCTGTTTTGGGTGCGGCCCTTGTAGGAGGCCTTCTTGAAGGTCTCATTGGGATGGGGGCCAAATATTGGCGCCGGTTTATTCCGCCTATTGTTTCAGCCAGTGTCGTCACGGCCATTGGGTTTTCTCTTTTAGGCATTGGAGCCAATTCTTTTGGCGGCGGCTTTGGCAATCCTCATTTTGGGGAACCCAAGTTTCTCATCGTAGGGACCATTACCCTCCTCAGCTGTCTCATCTTCAATATCAAGGCCAAGCATTTTTATAAGCAGCTTTCTGTTCTGTTTGGTCTTGTTGTAGGGTACATTGCAGCTGCGTTTCTGGGCATGGTGGATCTATCAAGGATGACCCAGGTGGGACTTTTTTCCCTGCCGATGCCGCTTCCCTATGCTTTGGAATTTCGGCCTGATGCCATTTTCTCTGTTTTCCTTATTTTCCTTGTCTCTGCTACGGAAACCTTAGGGGATACCTCGGCCCTTGCCGCCATGGGCATGGGAAGGGACGCATCAGATGGCGAAATCCGCGGTTCCATTGCCGTTGATGGGTTCATTAGTTCTTTGTCCAGCCTTTTTGGCTGCCTACCCATTACATCCTTCAGCCAGAATGTCGGTCTTGTCGCCATGACCCATGTTGTTAATCGTAAAGCCATTGCAAGCGGAGCCCTGATCATGATTCTTGCTGGTCTTTTCCCTGCTTTTGGGGTTATCCTAGCTTCCCTTCCTGATGCTGTTCTTGGTGGCTGTACCCTTATGATGTTTGGCTCCATTGTCGTCAGCGGCGTTCGGATGCTTGCCGGCTGCGGTTTTACCCAGCGCAATATGAGTATTGCGGCCCTTTCCCTTTCCATTGGGATTGGTTTCACGCAAACACCAGCTATCTTCAAGATGTTCCCGACGGTCATCAAGTCCGTCTTTGCTGAAAATTGTGTGGCCGTCGTCTTTGTTGTTGCTTTTGTGCTGAACCTTATCTTCCCCAGTGAACTTGAAATGGATAAAATGAATCAGTAATTTCCAGAAAGGAATGGAACCATGGACTTAGGTGATCTGCTAACCTTGCAGGGGACCCTTTTCCTCTTGATGCTTCTTGGGGCCTATTTGACCAAAAAAAGGATCATTACCAAAGAAGGAAAGCGCTGTATGACGGATCTTGTTGTCTATGTGATCCTTCCCTGTACAATCTTTAAGTCCTGTTTTGTCGATACGGGCGCCAATTTTGCAGCTGTCGGCTCCCTTTTGCTGTTGCTTTCCCTTGTCATTGAAGTGGGGGCCCTATTCTTCAATCAAGTGCTTTATCGGCGTTACAGCGGAGAAAAACGTAAGGTCCTCCAATATGGGACGCTCGTTCCCAACAGCGGGTTTTTGGGTACGCCCATTGCAGAAGGGGTCTATCATGATCTAGGGGTCCTTTATGCCGCAATTTTCCTGATTCCTGTCCGTATTTTCATGTGGTCTTTTGGAACGAGCTATTTCATGGTCCAGGAAGGAATGAGCAAAAAGGAGCTGTGCCGGAAGGTCATTACCCATCCCTGCTTGATTGCTGTTTTTCTGAGCCTTGCTGTCATGATTTTACGTCTTGAACTGCCAAGCGTCCTTAAGGTGACCGTTCTTGCCATCAGTAAATGCAATTCCGCCATTGCCATGTTTGTTGTGGGAACGGTCCTTGCTGAGGCTCCTACGTGGAAAATCTTTGATTTTGATACGGTCTATTACTGCATGATCCGGCTTGTTTTCCTGCCTTTATTAACCTTATGCTTGGGACGTATTATGGGATTATCCGGTGCCAGTCTGGGGGTAGCTGTTCTTATGATGGGCATGCCAGCCGGGGCGACGACCTCTATTTTTCCCTCCCTTTACGGCGGTGACGCACGCCTAGGGACCAGCTGCGTCATTCTTTCTGTCCTTCTTTCCATGGTGACCCTTCCTCTTTGGATCTATCTTGTTCATATATAGTCAATATAAGGTACGTGGCTGTGAAATGATGAATTTCATCGTTTGGCAGCTTTTTTTGTTCTTCACGGAAATTTGTGGACTAAAAGACTTTTGACTATTGAAAAAAGGACGATTTTTTCGTAAAAAAGGGCGAAAAAAGGAAGACCCAATGAGACGCCCCTCATGTTTTCTGAAAAATATGGTATAATGCGGCATATGAGCATGAAACTGAAGGAGTGATTTTCATGAATAAAAAGATTCGCATTGGCCTTGTCAGCAGGACCTTGACCTTACGGGACGAGGTGCCCACTTATCAAAAGGCCCCCTACGTGCCCCGCGATATTGTGACCATCCTAGGCGAACTGGGCGCGCTTCCCATTGTGTTTCCCGATGTGGAAGGAGCTAGTGGAAAGGATTATGTGGACCTTGCCGACGCGCTTTTTCTCCCCGGCGGACAGGACGTAGACCCGACCCTTTTTGGAGAGGAACCGACTTGGAAGGTGGGCGGTGCTGATTATAAAATGGACCGTTTTGAAATTGATCTCATTCGGGCCTTTTATGAAGCGGGAAAACCCATTTTTGGCATTTGCCGCGGCATCCAGGTTCTCAATATTGCCCTTGGTGGGACGGTGTACCAGGATCTCCAGGCTGACTGCCCCGGTGCTTACATCGGCCACAGCCAAAAAGCCTATGGGGCCTATCCCGTCCATCATGTAAGCGTCAAGCAAGGCAGCTTGCTCCATGCGGCCTTGGGAGATACGGCCTATGTAAACTCCCGGCATCATCAGGCTTTGAAAGATGTGGCCAAGGGCCTTGTGGTTACGGCTACGGCACCGGACGGTGTCATTGAGGGCGTGGAATCAGAAGGCAGTGACCAAGTCGCTGCTGTACAGTGGCATCCGGAGAATATGTGGCGCGAGCACCCGGAAATGAGGGCTCTTTTCGAACAGTTCATAGCACGCGTCGAGAAAAGTGTGCAAAAATAAGAGAAACACTAAGATTGAGCGGGAAAATCGGTTGACACACCCCGCCCCATAGCATATAATTGTATGAGCTGTCAAATGATTTTTTGATCGATCTTGGCAAATCACCTTTGAAGTAAGGAGGGTTAATAGATGAAGAGAACGTTCCAACCTAACAACACGAGAAGAAAAAGAACTCATGGCTTCAGAGAAAGAATGAAGACTCTGGGTGGAAAACAAGTCTTGAAAAGAAGACGTGCGAAGGGCAGAAAGAGATTATCTGCATAAACTATGAGATGGGCCGCCTTTCGCGGCCTATTTTACTCTATGAGGCAGGTGCCAATCGCTTTGGAACAAGAACAAATGCCCAGAAAAAACACCTACACGCAGGCTCATCGGGTCAAGGCCCATGAGGATTTCCAGAAGATCCATGACAAGGGTCAATCCGTTGTGGATGGCTTTGGCGTTTTTTATTTTCTGCCTTCTCCTCATGACCATTCCCAGCTGGGTACAGCCGTAGGAAAGAAACTGGGAAATGCGGTATTGCGCAACAAGATCAAACGGCGGATGAGGGAAACCTTTCGTCAGCACCAGTACCGCCTAAAAAAACCCGTTTCCATCGTTTGGGTAGCCAGACGTCGGTTGGCCCATGCACCCTTTGCTATGTATGAGACTGTGTTTTTGCGTCTGGCAAAGAAAGCTGGACTGCTATAGATCCGGAGAGGCCTATGAAAACGATCGCAATCTTCCTGATTCGTTTTTATCAGATTTGCATTTCCCCTCTTCTTGCGCCCCGTTGCAGGTTCTATCCTACGTGCTCCCAATATGCGCTGGAAGCGGTGAAAAAGTATGGTTTTCTGAAGGGAACCTATCTGGCTACGAAAAGAATACTGAAATGTCATCCCTTCCATAAGGGCGGGTATGACCCGGTACCCTGACCGCAGCAGGAGAAAAGGAGAAAAAACTTGGAATTCTTAAGTTCGTTTGTGCAGCAGGTGGTTTCTGCCATCTATGAAGCAACCCGCGTGATCGGAGAGCCGAGCTACGGGCTTGCCATCATCATCATGACCATCCTCATCAAATTGCTCCTCTACCCTTTGACGAAGCGCCAGATTGCCTCGACAAAGGCCATGAGCCGCATCCAGCCTCGTATGAAGGAACTTCAGATGCGTTATCGCGATGATAAGATGAAGCTCAATGAAGAGCTGTCCAAGCTGTACAAGAAAGAAGGGGTCAATCCCCTGGCTGGATGCCTTCCCCTTGTCATCCAGATGCCAATCATGATTGGGATTTTCTACGGAATCCGTGATTTTAACTATGAAGGACCGAGCAGCTTCCTTTGGATGCAAAGTATCGGTCAGCCCGATCCGTATTATATCCTCCCTATCCTGTCTGCCTTGACGACCTATATCCAATCTCGGCAGAGCATGCCGCCGTCCGATAATCCGACGGGGAAGGTCATGCTTTATTTCATGCCCCTGTTCATTGGTTATATCAGTTTGAAATTCCCGGCTGGTCTTGTTCTCTACTGGGTCGTGATGAATCTCATGCAGATTGGTCAGCAGTTCTTTATGGACCGGTCCGATAAGAAAGCCTAAAAGAGTAGACAATGCCAAGCGGCAAGGAGGCATGGATATGAATCGCATTGAAAAGACGGGGCGTACCGTGGACGATGCTGTCCAGGCTGCCCTCAAGGAACTCGGCGTAAGCCGTGAAGATGTCCTCATTGAGGTCCTGGAAGAAGGCAAGGATGCCCTTTTTGGACTCATCAAGCGGGACGCCAAGGTACGGGTTACCGTAAAGGAAGCGGAAAAGGCTGCGGAACCGGACTGTTTGGAAGAAAAAACGGAAACGGTCCCGGAAACGCCGGATCGGCCTGCTCCAAAAGAGGAAACAGAAGCTGGCGAAGCGCCCGTTTCTTCTGATGCCGAGGAAGAACGGAAAGCCGCTGCCCAAGATGCCAAGGTCTTTTTGGAAACCCTTTTCAAGGCCATGGGGATGGATCTTATCATTGAAAAGTTCATCAATCGCAAGGATGGTGAAATTGAACTGAAACTCCATGGCGACGGGTTAGGTGTCCTTATTGGCAAGCATGGCCAAACGCTGGACAGTCTGCAATATTTGACGAACCTTGCGGCCAATAAAGGAAAGAAAGAATGGCACCGCATTGTCCTTGATGCTGAAAACTACCGGAAACGCCGCCGGGATACATTGGAAAAACTGGCTCACAACCTTGCCCATCGCGTCAAGCGGACGGGCCGCAAGGCGCTTCTTGAACCGATGAATCCTTATGAACGGAAGATTGTTCATGAGGCCCTGCAAAACGAGCCCGGGATCGTGACCTACAGTGAAGGTGAAGAACCTTACCGCAAAGTCGTCATTGACCTCAAATAAATCACACTTGAACGTTACGTGCTCCGGACCCTTGTTCGGAGCTTTTTTTTGGAGGAATCATGGAAGATACGATCAGTGCCATTGCGACTGCCCTGGGCGTTGGCGCCGTGGGCATCATCCGCGTCAGCGGACCGGAAAGTCTCAGTCTCGTCAATCGGATTTTTCGGGCGAAAGAACCCCTTTCCCCTTCCCGTCCCCGTTATCTGCAGTATGGTCATATCCATGACGGGAAGGGTGTCGATGTGGATGAGGTCCTGGCAGTCTATATGCCGGGCCCCCATTCCTACACAGGGGAAGACGTGGTGGAAATTCAGTGCCATGGCGGACGGGAAGCGCTGAAGGAAATCCTGCGGCTGACCTTTAGCGAAGGGGCAAGACCGGCAGAACCTGGAGAATTTACCAAAAGGGCCTTTCTCAATGGCCGCCTTGACCTTACGGAAGCGGAAGCGGTCATGGATATCATCAATGCCAAGAGCCGTCGTGCCCTCGTTGCAGCTGGAAGAGGCCATAAAGGGGCCCTGTCCCGTTCCATCAGGGAAATCCGCGGCCGCCTGCGGGACCTGGTGGTCCATCTGGAAGCGATCATCGATTATCCGGAAGATGATATTGAAGATGTGACTTATGACGAGACGGAAGGTGTGCTGCAGCAGTGCTATGACGCAGTCATGGGCCTTCGTAAAAAAGGAGAGACGGGCCAGATCCTTCGCGAGGGTCTGCGGATTGCCATTGTGGGGCGCCCCAATGTCGGCAAGTCCAGTCTCCTGAACCGCCTGCTCCAGACGGAACGGGCCATTGTTTCCAATATCCCCGGCACGACGCGGGACATCATTGAAGAACAGATGACCCTTGACGGGATCCCTTTGGTCCTGACCGATACGGCAGGCCTGCGGGATACGGAAGACTATGTGGAGCAGATCGGTGTAAAACGCAGCCGCGCCATTTTGGAAGACGCAGAACTGGTTCTTGTCGTTCTTGACAGTGCAAGTCCCCTCACGGACGAAGACCGGAACCTCCTTGCAGCGGTCAAGGACCGTCCCCATCTGGTGATCCTCAATAAGAGCGATCTTGCACCGGCCATTTCGCGGGAGGAAGTGGAAGCCCTTGCGGGCGGTGACGCCCTCTCCCTTTCCGTTAAAGATGGTGCTGGAATGGATCAGGTTGCAGTTTATCTCCGTCATTTTGTGATGGGCGAGGGATCCGATTCCGAAATGGGAATGATGACCCAAAATGCCCGTCAGGGAACGCTGCTTGAGCAGGCAGCCCATCATCTTGCAGAGACCCTTCGCGATGCGCGGGCCCATCTCCCCTACGACTGTCTCACGATTGACCTGACACAGGTCCTTCATGAGCTGGGCGAAATTACGGGTGATGATGTGCCCGAGGAAATCATCAATGAGATCTTTGCACAGTTCTGCGTCGGGAAATAGGACGCATAGAGGAGGATATAAAGTAACATGATCGTTGTGGATCATTATGATGTTGTTGTCGTAGGTACAGGCCATGCTGGCTGTGAAGCAGCCCTGGCGGCAGCTCGGATGGGGAAAAAGACCCTTCTTGCGACCCTTTCCATGGATAATATCGCTCTTATGCCTTGCAACCCGTCTGTAGGGGGACCGGCTAAAGGCCATTTGGTGAGGGAAATCGATGCCTTGGGCGGGCAAATGGGGATTGCGGCTGATGAAGCCTGCATCCAGATGCGCATGCTCAATACGGGCAAGGGCTATGCTGTCCAGGCTTTAAGGGCCCAGGCCGATAAGCCGCTTTATCATACCATTATGAAGGAAGTGGTGGAAAATACAGAAAACCTCGACGTCAAGCAGCTCATGATCGATGAGCTCCTTGTTCACAGCGGTGCCGTGGAAGGCGTCGTTGCTGAAACGGGGGAAGTCTTTGAAGCTCCCTGCGTCATCCTTGCCACAGGGACCTATTTAAGGGGACGTATCCTATATGGGGAAGTTGCTTATATGGCAGGCCCCAACGGGCAGCGTTCAGCCATGAAACTGACCGATTCCCTCGTGAAAGCTGGTCTTACGCTCATGCGTTTCAAGACGGGTACCCCGGCTCGTGTGGACCGCCGGACCATTGATTTTTCGCGGACCGAACCGCAGTACGGCGATGAAGCGGTACGAAATTTTTCCTTTATCAGCCCTATTACGGAACGTCAGCAGGTTCCCTGTTATTTGACCTATACCAATCCTCGGACCCATCAGATTATTCGGGACAATCTTGACCGAAGCTGTATGTTCAACGGCACCATTGAGGGGGTGGGGCCCCGCTACTGTCCGAGTATTGAAGCAAAGATTGTCCGTTTTGCCGATAAGAGCCGCCATCAGCTCTTTTTGGAACCGGAAGGGCTCAGGACCAATGAAATCTATGTCCAGGGCATGAGCTCCTCTCTTCCTGCTGAGGTCCAGGTCGCGTTTATGCAGACCATTCCGGGTCTGGAGCACTGCAAGATGATGCGGGCTGGATATGCAATCGAATATGACTGCCTCGATCCCCTGCAGCTGACGGCCAGCCTCGAACATAAGGCCATCAAGGGGCTCTTTAGCTGCGGTCAGGCAAACGGTACGAGCGGCTATGAAGAAGCAGCGGCCCAGGGCCTTATGGCAGGCATCAATGCCGCGTTAAAGCTCGACAGCCGTCCGCCTCTTATCCTTGGCCGAAGCGATGCCTATATTGGCGTCCTTATTGATGACCTTGTCACCAAAGGCACGACCGAACCCTACCGCATGATGACAAGCCGTGCCGAGTACCGCCTGCTGCTACGGCAGGATAATGCCGATCTGCGTCTCACACAGAAAGGCCGCGATGTGGGTCTTGTAAAAGATGATCGATATGCCTCTTTTACCAAGAAGCGGGACGAAATCGATCGGGCCCTTTTTGCCCTTTCGAAAAAGAATCTTGCCCCATCGGAAGAAAATCAGCAAAAGATTACTGCCATGGGCTCTGTTCCTTTAAAGAGCTCCATCAACTTGATGGAACTTCTGCGCCGTCCGGAAATCACCTACGAAAAGCTTCAGCAGGCTTTTGATCTCGAACCTCTCTCCCCCGTTGCTGCAGAGGAAGTGGACGTAGAGGTCAAGTACAAGGGCTATATCGATAAACAGAAACAGGAAGTCATGCGGGCCATGAAACTCGAAAATCGCCTGCTTCCGGATGATATCGACTACAGTGCCCTCCATGAACTGTCATCGGAGGCGGCGGAAAAACTGGGTAAGCAGCGGCCTCTTTCCATTGGTCAGGCAAGCCGCATTTCCGGTGTTTCCCCTGCTGACATCAGCGTCCTTATGGTCTATCTGGAATCGAGGAAACGCAAAGGAGAAGAAGCATGACCTATTTGGAGACCTTGAAACAAAGTGCCGAAGCAATTGGCCTATCCCTTTCTGACGAAGCGCTCCGGCGTTTTGCAATCTATAAGGATGAGCTCCTGGAGACAAACCGCTCCCTCAACCTGACTGCCATTACAGACCCGGAAGAAGTAGCGGTGAAGCATATGGTCGATTCCCTGACCGTCTACAACGAAAAGCGCTTCCATAATCGGACGATTGCTGATGTAGGAACGGGCGCGGGCTTTCCGGGCCTGCCGCTAAAGATCTACGATCCAACCATGCGGCTGACCCTCATCGATTCCCTGGCCAAGCGCCTTGCTTTTCTTGAACGGGTGGCTGGCGAGATGGGCCTTGGGCAGGTCCGCTGCCACCATGCGCGGGCAGAAGAAGCGGGCCGGGATCCGAAACTTCGGGAAAAATTCGACGTCGTCGTGGCCCGAGCTGTGGCGCCCATGCCTGTCCTTGCCGAGTACTGCCTGCCCCTTGTGCGGGTGGGCGGTGTTTTCTATGCAATGAAGGGCAGCAAGGGTATGGAAGAGGCCGAAGAAGGCCGTCAGGCCATTTCCATCCTAGGCGGCAAGATTGTTGATATTCGCCATTTGACGCTTCCTGGTCTTGATGATAAGCGGTATATCATTACTGTTGAAAAAATCCGTCCTACGGGTGAGCAGTACCCCAGACGGCCGGGCATTGCGACCAAGCGCCCGCTGGCCGTGAAACCTAAAAAATAAAACAGACGATTTCCTAACCATGGACTGGACCGGAATGATTCCGTATCCAGTCTATTTTTTACCCTAATATGCTGATTTTCCCCTTAAGTTTGTCTTGAAATCGGGGAATTAGGGAATGAGTACTAAAAAAATCCCCTATAATTCGACCCTGCCATGATACAATGCGAAAACAGGAAAGGAGGATAAGCAGGATACCGTAAGTTTGAATGAGAGGATGAGAGAAAGGTTGGTGAGCGCGCAAGAGGCGCCGCATAATGGACAAAAAACATAAGCTTTGTCGCTTCATTGGGGCCAAGATCCGCTACGATAGGATGTTGCGGGCTATAGAGCATAATGGATTCAGTCAGGCAGACTTGGGGAATTTAGCCCATCTTCATACGGATACGATTTCTCGGATTGAGCGGGGAACCTATCATGACAGTATCCCCTTGTCAACACTCATGGATATTTCCGATGCCTTGGGCATTGATGTAGCAGAACTGATGACACTGACGGAAACGGAAAAGGAACTCATTCATTGGGAAAAAGAATACGGTTAGTTGTAAAATGAATTTGAACAGTTAATCAAAAAACAAAAATCCATAGTGAAGCTTCATGTTAAAATGGTTTTGCGAGAAATCATCAACAAAGGAGCAATCACTATGGATCACATCCATTCTAACACAATTGAGGACGTACGTATACCCGGCCGCCATC
>UPXT01000061.1 GCA_900538365.1 uncultured Acidaminococcus sp.
CCCTTTATTTTGCAAGGACTATTTTTCCCTACCGAGAAACATTTTACGCTTAGCTTTAGCCCCTTGCCCAGCAAAAGTTCCAAAAAAGACACAACCTCCTTCCATAGGAAAAGAGACACTCACCGGTGCTTTTATTTTCCTATGAAAGGAGGCTCATGTGGGCACGAGGAAATGGACACTCCCGGTCCCCTTTATTTCAAGGTGCCAGATGATTGTGTTTGCGGAAAGGGCAAGGCCTTCCCTATAACAAAAGCTCAGCGCTTTGTTACCAGCTCATGAAGGGTCTTCTTCTGTCCATCGACAAGCGACCTTCCCAAGGTCAGCTGCTTGACATTTTCCTTTGGTGCAGGGCCGCCGTAGGAGGTACGGGCAGCCACGCAGTTTTCAGGACGCAGGGCTTCAAGGAGATCCTTTTCAAAAAGGGGCGAAAACTGTTTGTACTCATCCAAGGTCAGCTCCACAAGATACTTGCGGTGCTTGATGCCATAGGCCACGGCTTCGCCAACGACTTTATGGGCCTTGCGGAAGGGCAGGCCTTTCTTGACAAGGTAATCGGCAAGATCCGTCGCATTGGAATAATCCTTATGGACGGCTTCGGCCATGCGTTCTTTATTCACCGTCATGGTAAGGAGCATATCCCGGAAGACAGTAAGGGAAAACTTCACCGTATCGACCGCATCAAAGAAACCTTCCTTATCTTCCTGAAGGTCCTTGTTATACGCAAGGGGCAGGCCCTTGAGCGTTGTCAAAAGGGCCATAAGGTGACCATAGGTCCGCCCCGTCTTGCCGCGAACGAGCTCGGAAATGTCGGGATTCTTTTTCTGGGGCATCATGGATGAGCCCGTTGCAAAAGCATCATCAAGATCGATGAACCCAAATTCCGTCGAGGACCAAAGACAGATTTCCTCACTGAGGCGGGATAAGTGCATCATGAGGATGGACGCGGCAGAAAGAAATTCCAAGAGGTAATCCCTGTCGCTTACGGCGTCCATGCTGTTGCCATAGACCGCATCAAAATTGAGTTCCTCGGCCACTTGGAAGCGGTCGATAGGAAGGGTTGTCCCCGCCACGGCACCCGCCCCGAGGGGCATGATGTCCGCTCCTTTCCACACCCCTTCAAGGCGGCGGAAATCGCGCAGGAACATATTGAAGTAGGCCAAGAGATGATGGCAGAAAGTAATGGGCTGCGCCCGCTGCAGATGGGTGTATCCAGGCATGAGCGTATCCTGATTTTTTTCCGCCACCGTCAGCAGGGCTTCCTCAAAGCGGATCACAAGGTCCATGACTTCGGTCACAACCCGTTTCATATACATATGCATGTCAAGGGCCACCTGGTCGTTGCGGCTCCTAGCTGTATGGAGACGGGCACCGGCATCACCGATGCGCTCCGTAAGGGCCGCTTCCACATTCATGTGGATATCTTCCAGTTCGGTCTTGAATTCGAACGTTCCCTTTTCAATATCATCAAGGATGCTCGTAAGCCCCTTCACGATTTTTTCGGCATCACTTTCCGAAATGATGCCCGTTTTGGCCAGCATGTGCGCGTGGGCAATGCTGCCGCGGATATCTTCATGGCAGAGGCGCTGATCATATTCAATGGAAGCGTTGAAAGCGTCTACCAAGGCATTTGTATCCTTACTGAATCTTCCACCCCATAATTTTGCCATCTTATTTCAGTTTCCCCTGTTTCATGAGGGCCCGAACCGTCAGCGGCAGGCCAAAGAGGGTGATGAATCCCTTCGCATCGGTCTGATCATATACATCGTCTTCGCCGAAGGTGACATATTCCTTGCTGTAGAGGGAATAGGGGCTCGTCGTGCCGGCAGAAATGATATTGCCCTTGTAGAGCTTCAGACGAACCGTGCCGGTCACCGTTTTCTGCGTTTCATCAACAAAGGCCTGGAGCGCTTCCCGCAGCTGGGAGAACCACATGCCATCATAGACGAGTTCCGCATAACGGATGCCGATCTGTTCCTTATAGTTATAGGTGGCCCGATCAAGACAGATATTTTCCAGTTCGTTATGGGCATAGTAGATGATGGTACCGCCCGGCGTTTCATAGACACCGCGGTCCTTCATGCCGACCAGCCGGTTTTCCACCATGTCGGCAATACCAATGCCGTTGCGCTTACCGATTTCGTTAAGGGTAGTGAGAAGTTCCACCGGTTCCATCTTCTTGCCATTGACGGCGACCGGAACCCCTTCGACAAATTCCAGGTCCACATATTCGTCCTTATCGGGAGCGCCTTCGGGCGTACCGGAAAAGATATAGATATCCGGATTTGGTTCATTGGCTGGATCTTCGAGATCGCTGCCTTCATGGGAAAGATGCCAGATGTTCCAGTCCATGCTGTAGTCTTTTTTCTTCGTGACCGGTACCGGGATATTATGGGCGGAGGCAAAATCGATGGCATCTTCACGGGATTTGATGTTCCATTCCCGCCAAGGAGCGATGACCTGAAGCTGCGGAGCCAGGGCCTTGATGCCCAGTTCAAAGCGGACCTGGTCGTTGCCCTTACCTGTAGCGCCGTGACAGATGGCATCGGCATTTTCCTTCAGTGCCACTTCAACAAGATGCTTTGCAATGACCGGACGGGCAATGGACGTTCCCAAGAGATACTTTTTTTCATAAACGGCACCGGATTTGACCATGGGCCAAGCATAATCGCGAAGGAATTCATCTCGCAGGTCAAGGACATAAGCCTTGGAAGCCCCGCTCTTTAGCGCCTTATCATGAACAAAGCTCATATCATCGCCTTGTCCCAAATCGGCCGTTACGGTAATGACTTCACAGTTATTATAGTTTTCCTTCAGCCAAGGAATAATGACGGACGTGTCGAGGCCGCCGGAATAAGCAAGAACAACTTTTTTGATTTCGTCTTTTTTCTTCATGATCGGGTTCTCCTTTTTTTCTATGGATTAAAGGACTTCATCGCTCATTAGCAAAGCCATAATGGCCTTTTGGACGTGGAGCCTGTTTTCAGCTTCATCAAAGACAGCAGAGTGTGGTCCTTCAATGACATCATCGGTGATTTCTTCTCCCCTGTGGGCCGGCAGGCAGTGAAGCACCATGGCATCAGGGCGGGCCACATCGAGAAGGGCTTGATTGATCTGATAGCCTTGGAACTTCTTTACCCGTTCCTCATGCTCTGCTTCCTCACCCATGGAAGCCCACACATCCGTGTACAGGACATCAGCTCCTTCGGCCGCCTTCATGACGTCTTCTTCGACGGTGATGGAAGCACCTGTCAGCGCGGCATCTTCCTGGGCCTGTTTCAGGACCTGCGGATCAGGGTAATACCCTTTTGGGCTTGCACAGACCATGTTCATCCCCACCTTGGCGCAGGCATACATCAGGGAATGGGCCATGTTGTTGCCATCACCGACAAAGACAAGTTTACGGCCCTTGAGGACTTCCTTGTACTCCATAATGGTAAATAGGTCCGTCAGGGCCTGGCAGGGATGAAGCAAATCCGTCAGTCCATTGATGACAGGAACAGAAGCATAGGCTGCCAGTTCCTTGACGGCCTCATGGGAATAGGTGCGGATCATGATGCCGTCGACAAAACGGGAAAGGACGCGGGCCGTGTCCTTGACGGGCTCGCCTCGGCCAATCTGGCTTGTGGCCTCACTCATATAGATTGGATGCCCACCCAGCTGATGGAACCCCGTTTCAAAGGAAACCCGGGTTCGTGTGGATGCCTTGGAAAAAATCATGGCAAGGGTCTTCCCTTTCAGGTATTCATGAGGTTCGCCTATTTTCTGTTTTTTCTTCAGCTTGCGGCTCACATCAAGGATGGTTGCCACCTCTCCAACACTTAAATCATGGATGGAAATCAAATCTTTATTTTTTAAGGCCATTTTATTCCCTCTTTTTCTTCTTAGAATTCCGTCAAAAGCTCGTCAAGACACTGAAGGAGCTGATCGATTTCCCCTTCCGTAATGATGAGGGGCGGAACAAAACGCAGGACATTTCCTGCCGTGCAGTTGATGATAAAGCCCTTTTCCAAGGCGCGCCCAACAAGACAAGCGCCGGCTTTTGAAAGTTCAGCCCCCAATAAGAGCCCCTTGCCGCGCACATCGACAATCTTGTCCGGATGTTTTTTCTGAAGTGCCTTAAGCCCCTTTTGGAAATATGCCCCTTTTCTGGCTGCAGCTTCATCCATATGCAGTTCCTTTAACGTCTTAAGTGTCGCATAGCAGGAGGCACAGGAAATGGCATTGCCGCCAAAGGTAGAGCCATGATCGCCCGGTTTAAAGACATGGGCAAGACGCTCCGTCGTAACAAAGGCCCCCATGGGGAACCCACCGCCAATGGCCTTGGCAAGGCTCATGGCATCGGGCTTGACGGTGCTGTGCATGTAGGCAAACCATTTGCCCGTGCGGCAGACACCGGTCTGAACCTCATCGAGGAGGAAAAGGGCATCGTGCTTTTCACACAGGGCCTTGACCCCTTCAAGATAACCCGGGGCCGGAACATGGACGCCGCCTTCGCCCTGGATTGGTTCGATGAGGACGCCGCATACATCATCATCCATAACGGCTTCGATGGCCTTAAGGTCACCAAAAGGCACGTACGTAAAGCCTTCAGGCAAGGGCGTCAGTCCTTCATGATAATGGTCCTGACCGGTCGCGGTCAACGTTTCCATGGTGCGGCCGTGAAAGGAATCCTTTGCCGTAATGATGCGGAATTTCGCCGGGTTCTTACTGCTGCCGTATTTGCGGGCAAGCTTGATGATTCCTTCATTGGCTTCAGCACCGCTATTGGCAAAAAAGACACGATCCATACCCGTTACCTCAGCAAGCTGCTGCGCCGCCTTGGCTTGGATTTCCGTATAAAAAAGGTTGGATGTATGCATGACTTTCTGGGTCTGTTCGCACACCGCCTTGACAATCGCCGGATGGTTATAGCCCAGGGCATTGGTTGCGATCCCGGCAAGAAAGTCCAGATAGGCCTTGCCGTCCGCATCATATAAGGTCGCCCCTTCGCCATGGTCAATGGCAATGGGGAAGCGGCCGAAGACGGGAAGGTAATGCGCTTGCGTCATTGCAATGATTTCTTTTGTATTCATGCTAGTTCCCCCTCATCAGCCCTTGATGACTTCCGTACCAACACCCTCATCGGAGAAGATCTCCTGAAGGATGGAGTGTTCCCGACGCCCATCGATGATGTGCGTCTTATGTGCCCCGCCGGAAAGAGCCGTAATGCAGGCCTTGACCTTTGGGATCATGCCTCCGTCGATGCTTCCCTTGATGATCAGTTCATGGGCCTTTTCAAAGGTCAGCGTGGAAAGGAAGGTACTTTCGTCATGATGGTCTTCATAGATGCCGCGCACATCGGTGAGCATAAGGAGCTTTTCTGCTTTGAGGGCCCCTGCTACTTCACCGGCCACGCTGTCGGCATTGATATTGTAGGTCTCCCCGTCGGCACCGAGACCAATCGGCGCAATAACGGGAATATAGTCATTTTGGATCAGGAGATTCAGCAGGTCCGTGTTGATCTTGTCCACGGTTCCCACAAATCCGATATCGACCAAGTTCACTTGTCCGTCTTCATAGACATCGGCCAAATGTTTCTTGGCTTCAAGGAGTTTGCCATCTTTGCCGTTCAGGCCGATGGCGTTGCCGCCTAGGATGTTCAGTCTTCGGACAAGGTCCGTATTGGTGCGTCCCACAAGGGCCAATTCAGCAATGGCCACCGTTTCCGCGTCTGTGACGCGCAGGCCGCTTACAAATTCGCTCTTTTTGCCTGCTTGCTTCAGCATAGCCGTAATTTCCGGGCCGCCGCCATGGACGACAACGGGGCGCATGCCTGCAAGCCGCAGGAACACAATGTCTTGGAGGACCTTGTTTTTGAGGTCATCACTTAGCATGGCGTTACCGCCATATTTGACAACAACAGTCTTTCCTTTAAAAGCACTCAGGTATGGCAGGGCTTCAACTAGGATATTCATTTCATCGCCTTTGATCTGCATCTTATTTCCTCCTCATGTGCGGAACTCGCATCATTATTAATATTCATGCAATCTTGAATTCCAAAGTTTCTCGGGAATTCAGCAGATGCATCGCTGCGGTACCGTCTGCCAAGCCTCTTCAAGGAAAAGGATGATTCCCCCGAAATTTTCCATAAAGCACTATCTCCTCCTTTATGTTGCAATATTATACGTCTTTATGCATAAGTTTGCAACACTTTTTTTCTTTTCTTTTTCCTCTTTTTAAGGATGCCTACATTATAGTACTCAGCCCCTCACGGTACTAGTCATTTTGCAAAAATATCGCAAGTTTTTTCTTCCCTCTTCCCCATGGATTTTTATGCTTCTTTCGGGTAGAATAAAAAGGAACAAACATCCTTGGAAAGGAGCCAACCATGAAAAAATTACTCTTCATCCTCACCCTCATCCTCGGCGGGCTCCTCTGGTATGTCATGGTCCCTGCCGCACCAACGGCCAGTGCAGGCGGACCGACCCTCATGGAATCCTTTTCGTATCCCTACTTAGGAAAGAAACTGCCCCGTCCCATTCGGCTCTGCTACCTTGCCTATCATATGAAGGACGTGGCACAGGGACGGATAGATAAAAGTGACTGGATCAACCTTGATAGCATGCCCGCCTACCTTCCCCAAGCCCTCATCGCAACAGAAGATCGACGTTTTTATTCCCACATCGGCATCGATCCCAGCGCCATCATGCGAGCCATACTCGTCAACCTTCAGTACGACGAAGTCGCCCAAGGCGGAAGCACCCTGACGCAGCAGCTGGTAAAAAACAATCTCCTGTCGCCGGAGCGCACCTTGGAGCGAAAGCTATGGGAAGCCGGCCTTGCCCTCATCGTCGAAGCCAGGTATTCCAAGGAAGAGATTCTCGAGATGTATTTTAATACAACTTTTTTTGGCAATCACTCGACAGGCATCAGAAGTGCCGCACGCAATTACTTCGGCATCGAACCTAAGCAGCTCTCCCTCATGGAATGTGCCGTCCTTGCGGGACTGCCCAACGCACCGACGGACCTTAACCCCTATAACGACATGGAGGCCTGTCGGAGGCGGCGGGACCTGGTCCTTGAAAATATGCATGATCAAGGATTCATTACAGGAAACCAGCTGAACCACGCGAAGAAAGCAGACATTGTACTGAGGTAGGAGAAGAGAAAAAAACAAAAGGCAAAGGACTCGAAGGTGCGGCGGCAAGCCACCCTATAGGAGGGCGCCGAATTGATTCTTCAATAACACGGTTCCGCAAGCAAACTTGCTCGTTACAGTCCTGCTAAGAAAATCTGTCCTGCTAAGAAAATCTGTCCGAAGCTTCGTCATCCCCCAAAAAACGGTTCCGTTACTTTTAGCATCCATCAGATACTATATTAGGTGAATATAAGGGGTAAAAGGGCACTGCACTCCGCCTTGTCTTTGCTGGATCGGACAGAAGAGGATACTCCAACGGTTCCAATTGTCACTGCCCTTTGTGAAGCTTTCCCCACGAATTTTTCAGCATGAGGCTCAGCAAAAAATCCCGTAACTCACGTAAGCGCTCTGTCACGATTTCTTGCTTTACTTTTTCTAAGACGCACAGGGAGCTTGCGAATCCATCGACGATGCACTGACCGTCTTGGTAAGGCGAATCGATTTCGGAGAATTCAAGTGCTAAAGCAAAAGACGATAAGGTCAGCCCTAAGCCAAACTTAGATGCGAGTTTGGTTTAGGGCTCTTATTCTTATCATCAGTTTCTGTAAAAGGCCCGTCTTTTTGAAATATAGGGAAGACCACAATGGAAGGAGCAGCCTGCGTTCGAGTTTTTTCTTTGTATTCAAAGCGCAGCATCAAGTTCTGAGGCAAAAGGCCTGACGGGGGACGGTTCCATGCATCCTGAAGAAAACGCAAAAAGAGCCTTAACCCGCATTAAGACATGCATTCAGGTTAAGGCTCCAGTATGATTTGTTTTCAATTGACCGCTATAGGAAGCACTCCCTTTAGGCCGAACTGAGCAGAGCGATTTCTACTCTCCCCCACTATTTTCCCAGTTTCCTTCTCATAATCTTCTTATAGACTTCCACGCCCGGCTGGTCAAAGGCATCCACATTGGCCAATTCTCCTTCGTAGGCAATGCTCAGCATGAGGTAGTAGAATATTTGTCCGAGATAAAATTCATCAAGCTGGGGCAGCCTGTAGAGGGCACTCATGCGTCCGTCGCTCATAAGGGCCTCTTCATTTGCTTCCATAGCGATTTCCAAGGCCCGCCCGACATCCATGTTTTCATAAGGGCGCAGGGACTCAATTTCAGGGAAGGGATTGTGGAGATGGATTTTTCCTTTTAGACTGTCAATAAAAAGGAACTGAACCACTTTATCCCGGATTCCATCCTGGTGGAGCTGGGTCTGGGCATGCATATCCGTCGTTCCGATGGCAACAAGGGGCGTCCGCCCATAAAAGACGTCCTTACCATTGCGATCCTGACGCTTGCCCAAGGATTCAGCAAGCAGCTGAACATACCATTCCCCGAGCGCCTTAAGCCGCATCGCATAAGGCATGAAGACTTCGATGGAAGCGCCATGGTCCCGGGCAGCCAAATATTTCACGGCCGCTCCAAAAAGGGCAGGATTGCGCCGCCAGTCACTGCCGCGGCACACTTCATCCATATTGGCGGCACCGGCAAGCAGCTGGGAAAGATTCATTCCAAGAGTCGCTGCGACGATAAGGCCCGGTGTCGAAAGAACACTGAACCGCCCGCCGATTCCATAAGGAATGGGGAATACTTCCCAGTCATAGACCTTTGAAAGACGCATGAGCGGCCCGTCCTTCTGAGCAGGGTCAGTCACGACAGTAACAGAAAGCTCAATCTGATTGGCATGCTTTTGGCAGCGCTCGTAAAAGAAGAGGAAACCTGTCGTCGGTTCCATGGTTGTCCCTGATTTGCTGATGGGAACGAGCATAACGCGAAGCTTACGCCCTTCCTGTTCTTTAATGGCGGTAGCCATGGCAAGAAGGGCAGCCCCAATATTCTTCATGTCTTCCGTGTCCATGTTGTTGCCCACGAAAAAAACCTTGGGCACCGGCGTATCATGGTGCGTCCAAAATTCGCTTTGGTAGCAATCGTAAAGGACCTTACCGCCCAGATAGGAGCCGCCTACGCCGCTGAAAAGCACCACGTCAAACCCTTGGGATACTTTCTTGCCAAAAGCTTCCAGCTGCGTCATAAGCTGCGGCGTATTGGGATGGTCTTCGGCGACATAAGGAAGACGGGTAAAATAGACCGCCTCAGGGTCTCCATCCTTTGAAAGATGATGATAGGCCCTGCCTTCCTTGCGAATATAGGATAGACCTTTCTCAGCCGCCTGAAGCTGAGGCAAAAGTGCGTCCAGTTCCTCGTCCTTGAGGCCTCCTGAGGCAAACATATGAGTAAAATCAAAACAAAATCCAGATAACAAGGTAATAAGATGGGTATCGTCCATGAAATTTCATCCTTTCGGAATGATGTCAAATATGTTTCATTATACCATAATGTCCTAAAAATAGGGGCCATCCAGCTGCCTCTGTATGTGTCAACATTTTCTCGGGAGACCCATATAAGATTGTGTTGCAGCTTAAT
>UPXT01000062.1 GCA_900538365.1 uncultured Acidaminococcus sp.
AGTGACTTGACCCGCACATCTGTCAATCAATATTCAGTTCTCAAGGTTCGTTCCTTGCTGTCGTCCTTATCGGTGACAGCTTGTATATCTTACCACTTTCAGAACATCTTGTCAACAACTTTTTTGTTGTCATTTGAAGTTCTTTTTGTGGGCCTCACCCCTTCGGGAGAGTGCTTGATTATAATAGCACAGAAGGGACTTTTAGGCAAAACTCATATTATCCTGTTTATTTAGAATATCTGGGTTTATCCAATAAAATTTTCTTCTATTCTCTTTATTTTCCACTAATTATCATCTTTTCACTCTTTGTTTTGCGTATTTCAATTTTTCCATTTTTATTGTTCGATATAGTCCGAACTAATTCTTTTTCCGTCCTCATTTCTATCCGATAATTTTGGATTATCTTTCTTCCTAGTCTCTTTTTCTTTGAAATTTACTTTTTTGAGGAAAAGGATCTGCGAATTATTCTTTCTTTTGTTTCTTTTCCGGCCTTGCACAGCGCCTTAAGATAAGCCTAGATTTGCCTTCCAGCCTTCCATAGACATGTCGTGCACATTGTTTCTCCTGATGATCTTCCTTCGTTCGTCTCACCGTTTTCCTACGCCTGCAAGATTCCTGACGCCCTTTTGATCAAGACTTTTCATTGAGGCTTCAGGACTCCATGGACGGGTTGTTTTTTCCATGAAAAAAGCTCCTATCCAAACACTTGGTTTAGATAGGAGCCTACTTATATTATTTCTGGATATTATTTCATCATGAGGGCCAAGTCATCTTCCACATTGGAGATAGTGCCAATTCCGAAGTTTTCAACAAGTACATTGGCTACATTCTTGCTGAGGAAGGCCGGCAGTGTGGGGCCCAGGTGAATATTCTTGACGCCCAGGCTTAGGAGGGCAAGCAGAACAATCACAGCCTTTTGTTCATACCAGGCAATGTTGTAGACAATAGGGAGCTTGTTTACGTCATCAAGGCCAAAGACTTCCTTCAGCTTCAGAGCAATGAGTGCCAAGGAGTAGGAGTCATTGCATTGACCGGCATCAAGAACGCGGGGAATGCCGCCAATATCGCCGAGATTCAGTTTATTGTAGCGATATTTTGCGCAGCCAGCCGTGAGGATGACCGTGTCTTTCGGCAGTGCCTTGGCAAATTGGGTGTAATAATCACGGGTCGTATGACGGCCATCACAACCTGCCATGACAATAAATTTCTTGATTGCGCCGCTCTTAACAGCGTCTACGACCTTATCAGCAAGAGCAAGGACCTGATTATGGGCAAATCCACCAACAATCTTGCCGCTTTCGATCTCTGTCGGAACACTGCAGGCTTTAGCCTGCTCGATGATGGCACTGAAGTCTTTCGTTCCATCGGCAGCCTCTTCGATATGACGGCAACCCGGATACTGGGCAGCTCCAGTCGTCCACAGCCGGCCCTTGTAGCTGTCTTTCGGAGGTACGATGCAGTTTGTTGTCATCAGGATCGGACCATTGAAGCTTTCGAATTCATCACGCTGCTTCCACCAAGCATTGCCGTAGTTGCCGGCAAAATGCGGATACTTCTTGAAGAACGGATAGTAATGGCCTGGCAGCATCTCACCATGGGTATAGACATCGACGCCCGTTCCAGCCGTTTGGTCCAGAAGCATTTCCAGATCCTTCAGGTCATGACCGGAAATAAGGATTCCCGGATTGCTGCGGGTGCCAAGGTCCACTTCCGTGATTTCCGGCTGGCCATAAGTATCGGTGTTAGCCGTATCAAGAAGGGCCATGCCCTGAACACCATATTTACCCGTTTCAAGGGTAAGGGCGACAAGATCATCAACACTGATGTCTTTTTTCTGGATATCGGAAAGGGCACGCTGAATGAAAGCATCAACTTCTTCAGCTTCATGACTCAGGACATTTGCATGATGAAGATA
Source organism: uncultured Acidaminococcus sp. (assembly GCA_900538365.1). Taxonomy (GTDB): domain Bacteria; phylum Bacillota; class Negativicutes; order Acidaminococcales; family Acidaminococcaceae; genus Acidaminococcus. The sequence continues at coordinate 1,916 of UPXT01000062.1, forward strand.
AGCAGCAAGACCTTTGAGGCCATACGTGATGGTTTCCTTAAGGGAACGGATATCTTCATTGGGTTCGGAAAGGACGCCAACTTCGGCAGCCTTTGCTGCATAGTCCGTTTCCGGTGCAGACCAGAGGGCCGCTTCGGAAAGACCGGATGCATCCTGCAGCTGTGCGCGCAGCTCTGCCGTTTTCTTAAGGGTTTCCGTCACACGGGCGCGAATGGAGACATCATCAAAATTGGCATTTGTAATGGTCGTGAAAAGGTTCAGCGTAACCATATGGTTGACATCGATGGCCACGGCCTTTCCCTCTTTGCGAAGAGCCGTCGTAACACTGCTCAGGCCTTTGGTTGCATAGACCAAAAGATCCTGAAGCGCTGCAACTTCCGGGCGCTTCCCACAGACACCGCTGACGGTGCAGCCTTTGCACCCTGCTGTTTCCTGACACTGATAACAAAACATATTCAAATCCTCTCTTTCTGGGCCACAGCCCACTCATTTGAATGGAATGGTTCATCAACTGATGTCTTTATTGTAAGCGGTGAAGCTTTCGGAATCGGTTGTTTCAACAACATAAAGAAAAGACATCCCTACTTTTTGACAGGGATGTCATGAACTATTTTTAGATGAGCGGTAAGCCTTCAAAAGAGCGGGCAAAATCACTCAGGGCATACTGAATTTCCTTTTCCGGCGCAGTGGCAAGGGCAGCATCCTTTGTTTCCACCTTGCGCAGGAATTTTTTCTTGAATTTTCCATCTTCCTTGCGATAGAGGTAAAAATCAGCGGCGGACAAGGTTCTCACATAGGTTTCAGGGCCATCTTCCCAGAAGGGGAACAGGGCCTCAACATAGTAGGATTCCATCGTATGGACAACCATGACAGCTACGACATCCGATTCCGTCGCAGCTGCGACCCGTTCGAGATCACCTGTCGTAAGCTCATCACCGCTTTGGACTAGGGAAATAAGTCCATCCCGCCCCTTTTGCAGGATGGTTGGATCATCTAGGAACGTATAGGAAACGCGGGGATATGCCTGCCGCACTTGCCGCTGCCATAAGTTCCTTAGGGACGGCGTCACTTTTCCCGTCCCGTCAAAGCAATAAAAAGCAATGAATTTACGGGACAAGGCATCTTTCGATGCTGACGGGGCGGCAAAGGCAAGATTTCCAGCAAGCAGGGCCACAAGGAAAAAAAGCAATGCCGTAAGCGTTTTCTTAGCGTGCTTCATGGTCCATCACCTCCTGAAGTGTTCCCCGCTTAAGCGTAAGACCCAAATGATGGGCAAGAATCTGTCCTCCATCACTGTAAGTTTCCATCGGTGCCAAAGGCCCCGGTTTTACACCCTTTCCAAAAAAGAGCATAGGAACATGTTCCCGCGTGTGGTCCGAACCTTTGAAGGTAGGATCGCAGCCATGGTCAGCTGTCACAAGAACAAGGTCGCCAGGAGTAAGGCAGGCTTCAAGTTCAGGAAGACGGCTGTCAATCAGCATCAGTCCTTTCCCGTACCCTTCTGCATCACGGCGGTGCCCATACGAAGAATCAAAATCAACAAAATTCGTGAAAATGAGACTGCGGTCCCCGGCGTCTTCAAGGGCCCTCAAGGTCGCATCAAAAAGGGCGGATAGACCAGTGGCCTTGTATTGTTTTGTAATTCCACGATGAGCAAAGATATCAGCAATCTTGCCAATGGCGTAGGTTCCGCCGGCCTCTTCATAGACCCGATCCACCAGGGTCTTTTCCGGTGCGGCCACGGCATAGTCATGACGATTGCCGGTCCGGGTAAAGTTCTCCGCCGCCGTTCCCACGAAAGGACGGGCAATGACACGGGCAATATGATAAGGTCTCACCAAGTCAAACGCCTTTTCACAAAGGGTGTAGAGCCGTTCGAGGCCAAAGGTCTCTTCATGAGCGGCAATCTGGAGAACACTATCGGCGGAAGTATAGATGATGGGTTTGCCCGTCCTCATATGTTCGCATCCCAGTTCCTTGATGATTTCCGTTCCTGACGCATGTTTTTCTCCCAATACACCAGGCAGATTTCCCCCCGTAATAAGTCCCTCAATGATATCTTGGGGAAAACAATGGGGAACATCAGGGAAATAACCCCAATCAAAATCTACGGGCACACCGGTCAGTTCCCAGTGTCCACTCAGCGTGTCCTTGCCGCGGCTCATTTCCTTAGCATATGTATAAGCCCCCTTGATTGGTTCTGACCCAATGGGATAGGGCAAGGGACGACCTGTACTGAGGGTATGGGCGTTAACAAGACCAATGCATGCCAAATGGGGCAGCTGAAAAGGAATGGAAGGACGATGCTTCCCGTACCATTCCACAATGTGGCCCAACGTATCGGCCCCGCTGTCCCCAAACTCGGCAGCGTCAGAAGCCGCCCCGATACCAAAGGAATCCATCATCAAGATAATGCAGCGTTTCATGATTCTCACTCCCTTTGCAGCAGTTCCTCAAGTCCCCTCTTAACAATTTTCTGGAAACGGGCTTCTGCCTGATAATAGATTTCAGGCGGAGCGATTTCCTCGCTATCCGTTCTTTTGGCAACAACGCCACAGATGCTCGCCGCCTTGAGGCCCAAGGCCTGACTGGTCACAAAAACAGCGGCCGTTTCCATTTCATAGTTGGTCACGCCCAGCTGCTGCCACTCCTTCATGCTCCCTTGGAAACGCCGCAGGACATAACCTGTAAAACTATCATAGCGCTCCTGACCAGGCCAGAAGGTATCACTCGAAACACAGATGCCCACTTCATAAGGAATATGTTCCATTTCAGCAGCATAGATCAAAAGCTGTGTCAGATCAAGATCGGCGACAGCCGGAAACTCAATGGGGGCATAATGGGTGCTTGTGCCTTCAAGACGAACAGCCCCCTTGATAATGACAACATCGCCCAGGTCAAGGGATTCCTTGATGGATCCTGTCGTTCCCACGCGAATGACCCGCTTAATACCAAGACGGGCCAGTTCCTCAAGACAGATTGCCGTTGAAGGACCGCCCATGCCTGTTGAAATAACAAGGATGGGCTGACTGGCCACTTGAGCCAAATAACTTGTATACTCCCGATGGCTCACGAGCTCCACAGCAGGTCCCATAGCCTCTGCCAACGATTGTACACGCCCAGGGTCACCTGGCAGGAGCGCAATTTTTGCACCCATGAGCATGTTTTGGGAAAGGTGGGTATGATAGAGGATTTCCTCCGGTCTAGCATAGTAAGCCATAACAGTGCCTCCCTATATCTTCATCCGCCAATGCGGTCATATTTTTCTGTTCATATTATACCACAGCAAAGCGAACTTTTCGTGAATCAAGGGGTGGGATTGCCCTGTTTTTCCTCGCCCATATGGAACGGACCGGTACACTTTTTCCTTATTTTTTCTCAAACTGTCCATTACATTTCAACACATTTCAACCTATAATGAATCCCATCATGTAATGAGGATGTGACCTGTTATGACAAAAGAACAAATCCATAAGCTTACCTTGGCGGGTCTTTTTGCTGCCATGGCATTTGCCTGTTTTTCCTATCTGCGCATTGAGATTCCCATGGGCATGGGCCTTACTGGAAAGATTTACGTAGGCCACGCCTTCATCATGGTATCTGCCCTCCTCTTAGGCGCCAAATATGGGGCCCTTTCAGGAGCCGTCGGACTCTTTCTGGCCGATGTCTTGGCGGGCTACACCACATCCGCACCGCCCACGTTCCTTGCAAAGTTTCTCCTGGGATGGGCTGTAGCCGAAGCAGGAACCCATCTATTTTCTGCCAAACTAAGCTCACCTACCACCTTGGGGCGCGGCGTGCTCTTTGCCTGCCTTGTCGGCTCCCTTGTGAACGTCGTAACAGAACCGGTCATCCGCTTTTCCTTCAAATACTTTATCCTTGGCGTTCCCTATGCCGTGAGCTACGCCTCTGCCATCAACTGCGCGGTCAGCATGGCCGTCAGCAACATTGTTTCCAGTCTTCTTGCCGTGGTGCTCTGTAAGGCCACAGTGCCCATGATGGGACTCAAGAAAGCCTGAAAGAACGTGCATCAAACAAAAGACCGATGAAGCAAAGGGCCATCCCTCCTTCATCGGTCTTTTTCATTTCTCTTAGGTCTCAGCCTTTTCCATGGCCTCAGCCACATCGGCTTCACAACTTCTCATGGCAAGGATGGATTCTTCAAATAGTTTATTGAGGTCCCAGCCCAGCATGTCGGCACCTTCCTTGATGACATCACGGCTGCAGCCCGCAGCAAAATGTTTGTCCTTGAACTTCTTCTTGAGGGATTTTACCTCCATGTCCTGGACACTCTTGGAAGGACGCATGAGGGCCGCGGCCCCAATGAGTCCAGAAAGTTCGTCCACGGCATAAAGGACTTTTTCCATCTCTAGTTCCGGTGCTACATCGCTGCAGCGAGGATAACCATGGCTGGCGACAGCATGGATGAGTTTTTCATCCCATCCTCTTTCCCGAAGAATCTTCTCTTCTGCGCGGCAGTGCTCTTCTGGATATTTTTCGTAGTCAAGATCATGGAGCAATCCTACAAGGCCCCAGAACTCCTCTTCGTCCCCATAGCCCAAGGATTTTGCAAAATGCCGCATGCAGCCTTCAACAGTCAGGGCGTGCTGCCGGTGAAAAGGTTCCTTGTTATAGTCCTTGATAAGCTCCCATGCCTCTTGTCTTGTATTTGCCATCGTCTCTGCTCCTTCCCGGAAGCTAGGCTTCCTCATCATTCTACCTACCAGTATAACACAGGACTCCTATTTTACAGACAAAAAAATGCTCTACAGGAAAAAGGGTTCCTTTGCCTGATGTTCAATATTTTTCGTTCAATTAAAATCTCATCCAACAAATCTTGAATCGCTCAATTCCTCGTTCCCTAACTGTTCATAGCAAACAGCCTACGGCACCTGATTTTTATTGATTGTTTTGGCAGCCTGCATGTTCAGCTGAGGAACAATTGAATAAACGTCTAAAATATAGAAATAGGTCATACAGATAAGACGGTGAACTATAAAAAATCCCATCCCTGGCCCAATCACACCATGACATTCACTCATACAGCAAGTGTCCTATCAGGCACACATATGAGATAAGCGTCCTGTTTTTTTATCATGCGTCCAAAGTCGATGAATGGACAACTTTTCCCATCAAATCATCATTACGGAACCTCATTGCCCTCATACAAGGTTCCCAGATTTTTGTTTTGTTTCAAAAATCGCCTTTCAGCCCGGACAAATCATCCTTCTGCTGTTTATAACGAGATAGCAGAATAAAGATTGCTCCTTTTCCCTCCATATCCACCGCCAAAGGATCAGTTGTTGATTCAAATACACAGGCCGTTTTATTCCCTTGCCTTAGCAAGGCCAGCTGCCTCTACGAAGTGAGTTCCAAGAAAAAGACCAGATATAAAAAGCCCGCACCCACAAAGGGTGCAGGCTTCTTTTTCGTTATTTGGCATAATTTGTAGAATAAGAAAAATATTTTCACAGTTCGCAAAACATAGGCCCTATCACGGTGGCCATGCTTATGGATTTTTGCTTTATCCCATAAAAGACCGCTTTTCGCACAGAATTTTTGCCGTATTTTTGCCGTTAATCTTTGTCTGTTTTAAACATTTTTGCAATTAAAAACTCTATTGGCAAGCCTCATTACGGCTCCAAAGGCCCGTAAAGCCGTTCCATCCCGGCACGGGTCACCAGCCAGATACGTCCGGCTTTTCGTGCCTCCTTTTCGTTGAATCGGGGCGGTGCTCCTTTATACCCCGTGCAAGACTGCTGAATGGTTCTAGCATTAAGTCCCCATTTCTCTGCAGCCTCTGCGGCAGTCATTACTTCTTCCAAAACGCTTCTATCATCTTCTTTGCCCATAGCACTACCACACCTCCCGTAATGGCTGCTTTCACCATTTCTTTGTTCCAGTTCAAAGTAAACACCAGAAATGCCACTGCCACCGTCCATAGTAAGTATCTCATTGCTATACGCTCCTCTCTATGATAAAATGGGAGCAGGTGGGGCGGTTGCCCCGACCTGCTTGCCTTGTTAGCGTTTTTCCTTTGGTCTGGTTTTACGCTTTCGAGGCTTTTTCTTTTTCCGGTGGTCGTACCAGAAGAAGAAAAATTGAATCAGGATTCCGATTATCCATTCCCAATCTTCCTTGTCCAATGGCATCACCTCCTTTCTATGCTTTTATTATACTCGTTTTAGCGTGTATTGTCAAGCTTCTTTATAAAAAAATATCCCCCGTAAAGCCAGATATTTTCTAGCTCTACGGGGATTTTTTTACCGTCTCAGCATGCCCTAAAAGTTACCATTCTGCTACCGTATAGGATATACTACCGGCTTCAATTTTTCGGCCGGTTCGGGTATAGACCATCCCCGTCCTCCTGCCCGCCTGGGGCAATTTGATGTATATAGATCGGCGCCTGGCCGAAGCTATCAGAGTAATACCTATCCACCCGCATAGCGGTTGGTTTTTCATTTTCGGGCATAGCCCTCATATTACTGGCAACGTACAAGTACGTTAAAAAATTGGTCGGTCAGCCATGCACGGGGTTACTTGCTACCCGTAAACGGGTCTCGTGGATCGAAT
>UPXT01000063.1 GCA_900538365.1 uncultured Acidaminococcus sp.
CCCTTTATTTTGCAAGGACTATTTTTCCCTACCGAGAAACATTTTACGCTTAGCCCCGCCTTTATCCTTACTCAATAGGCGGAAGCCTTCCAGCACGCCTATTCAAAAACGCCCCACCCGTTTCCCCCTACTAAAGAAAGACCATTTCTTCCAATCAATCATAAGTCTTTCTATTGACAGCCGCCTTTTTTCATCGTAAAGTAGTAGGAAATCATCGATGTGGTTTCTTTTATGCTTCTTAATCCTATTAATTATCTATGTTTTAGGAGGGGTTTCCATGAAGTTTCAAACAACCTGTATCCATGGAGACGGGCCCAATGATGCAACGGGTGCCGTTTCACCGGCGATTTACTGTACGTCCACCTTTTCCCATCCTCATGTAGGAGAGTCAACGGGTTTCAACTACACCCGGGAATCCAATCCCACCCATGCCCGTTTGGAAAAAGTCATGTCCGCCCTTGAAGGCGGCGTCGATGCCCTTGCCTTTTCGTCCGGCATGGCTGCCATTGATGCGGTGATGCGTCTTTTTGTATCTGGGGACCACATCCTTACAGGCTTTGATCTTTATGGCGGTTCCTTCCGTCTCTTCCGTTCCGTCTACGAACCGTATGGCCTGACCTTTTCTGCGCTTCATACAAGCGACCTTGAGGCCGTGGAAAAAGCCATTACACCTAAAACAAAGGCCATCTATCTGGAAACGCCGACAAATCCCACTATGGAAATCACTGACCTGCGCGCCCTGGCGGAACTGGCCCACAAAAAGGGGCTTTTGGTCATCGTCGACAATACATTCCTCACTCCCTATTTCCAACGCCCACTGGAACTTGGCTGCGATATCGTCCTGCACAGCGGGACGAAGTACCTAGCCGGTCACAACGATATCCTTGCAGGCTTTGTCATCAGCCGAGAAAAAACCATCGCCGAAAAACTTCGTTCCATCTACAAAACAACAGGAGCCTGCCTGAGCGTCTTTGACGCCTGGCTCATGCTGCGCAGCCTCCGTACCCTCCCCCTGCGTATGCGCCAGCACGAGAAAAACGCGGAAACACTGGCTGCTTTCCTAAAGACCCAGCCCCATGTGCAAAAGGTCCTTTATCCAGGCCTTCCCGAACATCCGGGGTATGAGATCCAGAAAAAACAGGCCACTGGTTTTGGCGGCATGATTTCATTTTATGTTGATACGCCGGAATGGGCCAAGAAAATCCTTGAAGGAATCTCCCTCATCCAATTTGCTGAAAGTTTGGGCGGAGCCGAAAGCCTCATGACCTATCCCCGTACCCAGACCCATGCGGACCTGACGGCGGAAGAAGCTAAGGAAAAGGGAATCACGGATACACTCCTGCGCTTTTCCGTAGGTCTCGAAGATGCAGAAGACCTCAAAGATGACCTCCAGTCCGTCTTCAAGAATCTCTAAAACAGTTTTTGGGCTGTCACCCCACCATACAGGGCGGCAGCTCTTTTTTCATGCCTTGCCTCTATCCAAACCAGGGGAAATAGTGTAAAATATCTTAAGCCGTAAAACACTTAGAAACATTAGACAAGGAAAGGAGTACGGCATGGACGATCGCATCAGTGTACGCTTTGAAGAAAATAATAACCGTTCCGCAGCTTACGATGGAGACCAGGAAGTAGGGTACTGTTCCTACACCCTTGATGGAGATGTCTGGGTCATTGAACACACCGTCGTCGATCCCGCCTATGGGGGAAGAGGCCTTGCCCGCCGTCTCGTAGACGCTGTTGTCATGGGAGCCCGGGATAGCCACGTCAAGATTCTGCCCATGTGTTCCTACGCCGTGAGCCTTTTTAAGAAGGATCGCAAATACGACGACGTAAACGCCAATCTCTAACCATGACGTCACCGTGCAAAAAGCCGGAAGAACCTGTTAAAAATGGTTCTTCCGGCTTTTTAGTATGGTGACGTTTTTATTTCATGACAAGAAGGGAGACATCACCTACACAGCCAATGAGACTGCGGATCTTTGTCAAGAGGGCAAGACGGTTTTGCTTTACGGCCTCATCCTTATCCATGACCATGACGTCATCAAAGAAACGGTTGATGGGTGCAGAAAGGCTGTCGCAGGCGGTAAGGACGCCGGCAAAATCACGGGAAAGAAGCCTTCCATGTACGGTTTCAGCAGCTTTTTTCACGGCTTCAAAGAGGGCTTTTTCAGCGTCCTCTTTTAAAAGGGTCTCAGAAATAGGTGCTTCGACGCGACTTTTCTTGGTGATATTTTCTACGCGGGTAAAGGCCTGGAGCGTTTCCGGTGCCTTTTCCGTACCGAGATAGGCTGTCAGGGCATCAGCGGCAGCAAAAGCATCGCACAGGTCATCCCGGCCTTCGGCACCAAGGACGGCATCGACGATATCATATCGAACGCCGCGATCAAGCATCATGTTCTTGGAACGCTGGGCGAAGAATTCAACAATATCGGCTGCAAGTTTGTCTTCACTTTGATCGGTTTTGGGCAGGCGGCTCAAGGTTTCCTTGATGGCCCTTGTAAGGGCAAAGTGGATGTTTCCGTCGCTGACGATATTGAGGATACCCAGGGCCTGGCGGCGCAGGGCATAGGGATCCTGGGACCCGGTCGGGGCTTCCCCGCGGCTGAAGGTTGCCGTGATGTTATCCAGTTTATCGGCAATGGCAAGGAGACGGCCTTCATTCGTCTGGGGCAGTTCATCGCCGGCAAAGCGCGGCATGTACTGCTCGCCAATGGCCGTCGAGACCGTGTCGCCTTCGCCGTCAAGGAGGGCATATTCACGGCCCATGGTCCCCTGCAGTTCCGTAAATTCCGTAACCATACCGGTCACAAGGTCAGCTTTGCTGAGGCGGGCAGCACGGACGAGGGCTTTTTCATCGGCGGCAACGCCCGATTCCTTGGCAAGGTAGCTCGTAAGGGCTTCGAGGCGTTCCGTTTTTTCGTACATATTTCCCATGCCGCGCTGGAAGGCCACATCGTGCAGGGCTTCCCGATGCGCTTCCAAGCTCTTTTTCCGGTCGTTTTCAAAGAAGAAGACCGCGTCGTCAAGACGGGCACGGAGGACGCGTTCGTTGCCGTGGGTCACAATATCAAGATGTTCACGGTTGCCGTTGCGGACCGTAATGAAATAGGGCAAAAGCTTGCCGCTGTCATCAAGGACAGGGAAGTAACGCTGATGGTCGCGCATCGGTGTAATGACAGCTTCTTTCGGGAGCTTCAGGTACTTATCATCAATGGAACCGCAAAGGGCCGTCGGATATTCAACAAGATAGGTGACTTCATCCAGCAGGTCTTCGGAAATCGCCGTATGGCCGCCGGCTTTTTTGCCCAACGCTTCGATTTGTTCCCTGATGAGGGCACGGCGTTTTTCCACGTCGACAATGATGAAGTTTTCTTCGAGGGTCTTTACATAAGCCTCTGCCGAAGGAATCGTAATGGTCCGGCTGCCTAGGAAGCGATGGCCGCGGGTCACATTGCCGCTTTTGACATCGTTTGCTTCAACAGGAATGACCTCACTGTCAAGGAGGGCCACCATCCAGTGGAAAGGACGGACAAACCCGAAGTCATAGTCAGCCCAGCGCATGGTCTTCGGGAAGGACAGACTGTGGAGAATATCATCCAATAAAGCAGGCAGCAGGGCCTTGGTTTCACCGCCCTGTGTGTGTTTGATGGCATAAACATAGCCATCCCGTTTTTCAAGGGCAGAGACCTCCACACCCTGACCGCGGGCAAAGCCCTCTACGGCTTTCGTCGGATTGCCATTTGGATCAAAGGCAATCTTAAGGGACGGGCCCTTGCTCTCTGTCGTCATATCTTCCTGACGGTCGGCAACGCCTTCGGCAACAAAGGCCATGCGGCGCGGCGTTCCATAGACGCTTACTTTTTCAAAAGGAATGCGGGCTTCCTTGAGTTTGGTTTCTGCCAGTTCCTTGTAATTGTTCAAGATTCCCGGCATGTATTGGGCCGGCATTTCTTCCGTTCCGATTTCATATAATAACGTAGCCATTAGTTGTTCCCTCTCTTCAACATAGGAAATCCCATCTTTTCACGCTGCTCTACATACGCCGCTGCACACAGGCGGGCCAGGGCGCGGACACGGCCGATGTAGTTGGTCCGTTCGTCAACGCTGATTGCGCCCCGCGCGTCCAAAAGGTTGAACGTATGGGAGCATTTGAGCACATAATCATAAGCCGGATGGATGTTCCCCGTTAACAGGACCCGTTTGGCTTCCTTTTCGTATTTGTCAAAGAGGTCAAAGAGCAGATCCGTATCGGCAATATCAAAGCTGTAGCAGGACTGTTCCACTTCGTTTGTGTGGTACACATCGCCATAGGTCACATCGCCCACCCATTTGATATCATAGACATTTTCCACACCTTGGATATACATAGCAAGGCGTTCAAGACCATACGTAATTTCAACAGCGACCGGTTTGATATCCAGGCTGCCAACCTGCTGGAAGTAGGTGAACTGCGTCACTTCCATTCCGTCAAGCCAAACTTCCCAGCCCATGCCCCAGGCACCCAGGGTCGGCGATTCCCAGTTGTCCTCGACGAAACGGATATCGTGTTCTTCGGGATGGATCCCTAGTTCGCGCAGGCTTTCAAGATAGAGTTCCTGAATGTTGTCTGGAGACGGTTTCATGATCACCTGGAACTGATGGTGCTGATAAAGGCGGTTCGGGTTGTCGCCATAACGGCCGTCAGCCGGACGGCGGGACGGTTCCACATAGCACACGTTCCACGGCTCCGGTCCCAAGACGCGAAGGAAGGTTGCGGGGTTCATGGTCCCAGCCCCCTTTTCTACGTCATAAGGATGGAAGTTGATGCATTGCTGACGCCCCCAATAGGCACTCAGCGCCGAAATGATGTCTTGAAAATTCATGGTTTTCTCCTCCTAAACAAAAACTCCCGTCTCTGCAATATAGACGAGAATCATCTACATTACAGGGACGGGAGTGACTTCCGCGGTTCCACCCTGTTTGCTGCCAAGGCAGCCTCTCTTGTGGTGCAGTCGCTCAGGGATGCCAACCCCTTCATTGCGCTCCGAACAATATAGCAAAATTGGGCAAGATTGTCAAGGTGACGATAAGGACAAAGGAGGGGAAAAGCGGACAAGGAAAAAGCTAAAAAGACGGCCTTGATACTGTGGAGCTGTGGTGCTAAAAGACCGTGAGTCCGGCGCCAAACCACCCTTAATGAATGGAACGGCCCGCCTTTGTGTTTTCCCTTGGAATTTGATGCAAAACATCGATCTGCCTTGCCAAGACGAATCGAAACCAGGAAAGATCCATAAGCATTTTTCAGCAAAATTTCCAGGGTTGGCCGTGGATAAGAAGCATGGCGCCGTTTCCATCTGCAGTACGTCCCTTCCTGCAAAACGCCATGAGCCCATTGCTTCGGATATTTTCCCAAAGCAATGGGCTCATGGTTTTCATCAAATCAGAGCGATTTGTGTGCAGAGTTTAATGATTGAGATTATGCAGTCTCACCCAATCTTTCCCTTTCGCGGCGGGCAAGGATTGGGAAAATAAAGCCAATTCCGAGGAGGATGACCGGCGTTACGACGTTCATGATCATCTGGAACCACCAGGTGGAAGAATACATCTCCACACCGTAAGGAACCATGCCCATGAGGGAAGCAAAGGTCGTCAGGGCAAAGCACCAGAAACCAATCATAAAGCCGGTGCCTTTGCTCTTTGTAAGATAATAGGAAGAGCTGTACGCTTTTTTAGCCCGTTTGAGTGCCATATAGGCCAGGAAGACCCACAGGTAGGAAAGGGGCATGCAGATGGCATTCAGGCGCAGGAGCCAGATATAAAGCGTTGTCATATCGCCAATGCCGAGTGCCGGGACAATGATGAGGATGCTGACGAGGATGCCCGTCAGTTTGTATCCGCTTACAGGAATGCCCTTTTCATTGATTTTCGTGAAGGAATGAGGTACGAATTTCGGATCAACGTCACTCAGGAGGAACTTGATGGGCGCGTCGATGGAAATGGCGAGAGTTGCCGCCTGTCCAAAGAACTGGCAAATCGCATAGAGGATGACGAAAGCACGGCCGACCCCATAATAGGCTCCCAATTTGGCAAAGCAGTAGTAAGCCCCATTCATCATAAGGTCTTTCGGCACATTGTTGGGGTCAAACATAAGACCCATGGCAAAGGTCCCAAGAACAGCCGTAACAGCCACCATTACGGTCATGACAATCATGGCACGCGGGAATTCCTTGTCCGGGTTCTGAAGGTTCGTGACATACGGTGCGATGCGTTCACAGCCACCAACAGCAAAGACGAGGATGCTGAGGGTCGTCATGTATTCAAAGTTGAAGTTCGGCATGAACGTATCCCAGCTAAGGCTGTAGGAGAAGGTCTTTGCTTCTGTGATGTAAGGAGCGGCGAGAACGAGCAGCACATAAAGGATGCTCATGATGAACATAAAGGAACCAGCAATGGAACCAATGCGCTTCAAGGCCGATACGCCCTGAGCGGCATACCACATAAAGAACATAAAAATGCCGAGGCTGATAAGCTGAAGCATCATAGGCGAAATCATGGTCGTCAGCTGATCATTCTGGAAGACGGCCCACCCCATGGCAATAAGGATATTCTGCGGTTTCTGGGCTAGATACGGAATATTGACAACCCAGAAAGTCCAGCCAGCAAAGAAAGCCAGTTTGGAACTCATGGTTTCCTTGATCCAGGAGCTGACACCGCCAGCACCATTTTCAAAGGTCGCGCCCATTTCCCCAACCATCAAAGTATAGGGAATGAAGTAGAAGAGGAAGAGGATCATCCAAGAAACGACGACCTTCAATCCTTGGTTGGCAAAGCCGTTGACCGTATTGCCAAAGCCCCACACGACCGTGTAGGCCATCAGGCACAGGGCTTGCCAAGTCATGGCTTTGTTTTTTGAATTTGTGTTGCTGCTCATTTCGATACCCCCCTAATTGGTTTAAGTGCAACATTTGTTACACGTATTATAACAAGATTTGTTCTCCTATAAAAGACAGAAAATAAGCACTTTTCTCTATTGTCTTTATATTAAGGACATTCCCGAACGTTCACTGTAACATTTTCACTGCATTATTCGAAATATGAAGAAAGTGAACCATTTTTAAAGAAACTATTGCAGTATCGTGCCATCCAGTCATTACAAATTAGCTTGAAATTTTTTAAACAGGTCTATGAATGAAACCAACCGGTGAAGGAATTAAAGATGAGTCGCCGTTAGAAACCTTTTTTGTTAAGGAAAAAGTCCGTGTCTGAAGTACAAAGTGTCCACAGCAAAGAGACTTATCATGAAAGATTGGATGGCTTTTTGTCCAGGTGAGAAAGAACCTGTAAAAAAAGGGTTCTTCACGTATTTTTGGGGGATTCCAAATCATACGTAGGTAAA
>UPXT01000064.1 GCA_900538365.1 uncultured Acidaminococcus sp.
GTCCTCTCCAGGAGTGCATAGATACTTTAGCACCCCAAAATTTGACAAAGAACCACTTCTTTCCCTTTACAGTCATACGAAAGGAAATGAGGCCCAGTGGTTGATCCACCTGGCCTCATTTCCTGATAAAAAGAGGGCCGCTTCCGCGAGCCCTCTAAAGATTCAATTGGTGGGGTTATGCGGGTTCGAACCGTAGACCTCATCGATGTGAGCGATGCGCTCTAACCAACTGAGCTATAACCCCGACGTACCCGTTCATTATACTCCTAAGAGAAGAAATTGACAAGTCTTCATTCCTAGCCTAAAAAATAAGTCATAACGGCAACAATAAATAGACCGGGGACCATATTGCCTACCCGCATCGTTATCATCTTTGACATATTCAGTCCGATTCCAAAAATAAGGACTCCCCCTGCCGCCGAAATCTCTTGGGCCACGGCATCGGTAACAAAGGGCCCAATGAAACTGGAAAGAAACGTCAAGGTCCCTTGATAAATAAAGACTGACAGGGCAGATGCCATAACACCCGCACCCATATTGGCACCATACATGATGGCACTCAGACCGTCAATCATCGCTTTTGTATAGAGCGTTGACGCATCCCCATTCAGACCATCTTGAATGGACCCAACAATGGCCATGGCGCCAACACAATAAATAAGGCTTGTCGTCAAAAAACCTTCTGCAAAGGCTCCCGTCTCCCCTTTTGGGGAAAGACGGGTTCCCAGATAAAGGCCCACATGTTCCAGTTTTCCCTCAATATCCAAAGCTTCCCCAATAAGGATTCCCAGGACAAGACCGGAGATGACAAGGAGAGTATGCTGGCCAGCAAGGGCCATCTTGAGTCCCAGAACCATAACGCAGAGACTCAGTCCATCGATTACAGTCTCCTGGTACCGGGCTTTGATGCCTCGTCCCGCCCAAAGACCTAGGGCCCCGCCTGCAACAATGGCCGCAGCATTGACTACCGTACCTGTTCCAATCATGACGCTTCACCTATACCGTAAAAGGCTTACCTTCTTTTTGTAAAGCAGGTTCCTCTTTTTTTAGAAGTTCCATGACCCGCTCCAGATCGCCTTCATTATAGTATTCGATGACGATACGGCCTCCATGCTCCTTCTTATCAGGCTGGACCTTCACTTTTGTTCCAAAATATTGGGTCAGGTCTTCTTGAATAGCCTTCACATAGATGCTCTGACTATCCTTGACAGCCCGTTTTGCTTTATCCTTTGCCTTTTTTCCATTCTTAGCGGTCTCTTGGGCTTCCAATTTTTCAGCCTGTTCCTTTTCAGAAAGGCCTTCCTTTTCACCCGTAACATATTCTTCCATCATACGGGCAGACCAACCTTCTTCTGCTGCTCGGAGGGCGATCTTATCAATTTGCTGGGAATCTGTCAGGCTAAGGAGAGGCCGCACTTGGCCTGCAGTCAGTTTTTTATCTGCCACAAGCCGAGCAGCTCCCTCCGGAAGCTTTAAAAGACGTAGACTGTTTGCCAGGGCAGCTCGGCTCATGCCAAGGCGTTTGGCGGCTTCTTCCTGAGTAACCTTAAGGGCGTCCATCATATTCTTGATACCTCGCGCCTCTTCCATGGGGTCAAGGTCGCTGCGCTGCATGTTTTCAACGAGAGCCACTTCCATCATGGTAGCGTCATCATAATCCCGGATTACAACAGGGACCTTTACGAGCCCTGCGGCCTTGGCCGCCCGCCACCGGCGTTCTCCGGCAACGATTTCATAGGATCTTCCCTTTTTGCGGACAATAAGGGGTTGGATGATACCGCTTTCCTGAACCGATTGAGTAAGTTCTTCCAAAGCCTTTTCATCAAAGGTGTGACGCGGCTGGTAGGGATTGGGTACCAGGTTTCTAACAGCCAGTTCCCCTACATTTTCACCCGCTTGCCGTTCCTTGACCACTTTCTTAACCGGCTCAAACATAACATCAAGGCCATTTTTTCCTAATCCTCTTTTACTTGGCACGTCGCTTCACCTCCCTGGATAGAGCCCGATACGCATCAGAAGCCTTGCATTTCGGGTCATAAGCAATGATCGGTTCCCCGTAGCTAGGCGCTTCCCCAAGACGCACGCTGCGCGGGATCATCGTCTTATAAAGAAGGTCCGGGAAGTGCTGATGAACGGCTGCCACAACATCATTGGAAAGATTGGTTCTCGTATCCGCCATAGTCATGACGATTCCTTCCACAAATAAGTTGGGATTACTTGTTTCCCGGATACGGTCGACTGTCTGGATGAGCTGACTGACCCCCTCCAAAGCATAAAATTCGCACTGGATGGGAATCAGCACCGAGTCTGCCGCCGTAAGGGCGTTGATAGTCAGGAGGCTTAAGGAAGGTGGACAATCAATTAAAACAAAGTCATAGCTTTCCTTGACCTTGTCCAACTGTTTTTTTAGGCTCAAGGCCCGATTTTTCTTTTCAATCAGCTCAATTTCTGCACCGGCAAGATTCATGGTCGCCGGAGCCACGCTGAGATTTCTCCACTTTGTTTCTACAACGACTTTATCCATATGGGTTCCATGGATGAGGACATCATACATATCCTTTTCAAGGCTGTTTTTATCAATTCCAAGGCCGCTTGTTGCATTTCCTTGGGAATCAAGATCCACAAGGAGGACCCTCGTTCTCGTGTTCGCAAGACAGGCTGCAAGGTTGATACTTGTTGTCGTCTTACCGACGCCTCCCTTTTGGTTGGCGATGGCAATGATCTGCGTCATGGCACTTTTTCTCTCCTTCTTCATAGGTTCACGTCCTATTCTATCACAAATTACATCATCAAGGGGAAAATTCCCTGTTCATCTTGTCCATTTTTTGAATGTTTCACGTGAAACATTCAAAAACACGATCTCAAATCCATTTATTTTGGCATCTACGTTTCCTTCTTTAAGCAATTTTGAGAAATTACGTCAATGTTTCACGTGAAACATTGACCCAATCCCCTGCTTTAATAGGATAGCCCCCTTCAGTCATCGCGGTTTTCCATTTCCGTCCCCCAAAAGGGAGGTACGAGGACGGAAGAAAACAAAATAGGCTTATCCCATTTTACCCCCTCATAGGGAATCTATCTTTCGCAGCCGTCTCGCAGGGTTGCTGTTTGAAAAAAATCATGCGCTGCCATTGTATGATTGCCCAAGACAGATCCCCAGGGATACTAAAAAGGAAAGAGTTTACGCAAGGTATATTCCCTTGACTCCCGTTCCCATTTATGCCCTGAAATCCCGCTCAAGTGTACATCCTCGTTTTCACGCCCACAATCCAGTCATGGATCAATCTATTATAGAATCCATGTATAAGCTTTCATCACGTTACAATCTTTCGCTTTGCCTCTTTCTATTTTTAGCAGGTTCCGCAATTCAAGGACAGATGTGTGACTGTTATCTACATTTAATATGACGAATGTTCCCCGCCCTTCTGATTTATTATTCATTTTTTCTTATAGTAAATCAGGATATGTTTTTTCTTGCTATGCGTTGAAGTTATATCCATTTATGCTTTTTTGGGATTATACAAAGTTTCTTTGATAGGATACAATACCCTACATCAACACTATGAATCAGAATGTTAGAGTAAAAGGGGACGATACCATGACCACCACTGCACCATTTCGTTACGATATTGTTGGAAGCTTCCTGAGACCTGCCGCCCTCAAAGCAGCAAGAAAGGCCTTTGAAGAAGGCACCCTTTCCCAAGAAGCACTCACAAAAGCCGAAGATGAGGCCATCCTTGACCTTGTAAAAAAAGAGAAGGCCTGCGGACTCAAAGCCGTCACGGACGGTGAATTCCGTCGCCGCTACTGGCATTTGGATTTTTTGGCCGCTCTTGATGGGGTTACGGAAATCCATGCCGACCATTGGTCTGTTGCGTTCAAGGGCGCGCAGCCTAAAGCTGCCACCATCGCCATTACAGGGAAAATTGATTTTACGGACCATCCCTTCCTGGATCATTTCCGTTTCCTTAAAAAAGCAGCAGGGGAGGCCCTTGCCAAGATGACCATCCCTTCTCCGTCCATGCTTCACCTCATCGCCTGTGTGCGGGCAGAGTCCTACACACCAATTGAACGTTACCGCGATGAAGCCGTACTCTTTGAAGACATTGCCGCCGCCTATCAAAAAGCGGTCCTTGCCTTCTACGATGCCGGGTGCCGGTATCTCCAGCTGGACGATACGTCCTGGGGCGAATTCTGTGACGAAGATAAACGCGAAGCCTATGCCAAGCGCGGCTTTGATCTGGACCGTATTGCCAAAGAGTATGTCAAGGTCCTCAATAAGATCCTTTCCGTCAAGCCCAAGGACATGGTCATAACCATGCATATCTGCCGCGGCAATTTCCGTTCCACCTGGTTTTCTTCCGGCGGTTACGGACCCATTGCCCAAACCCTCTTTGCGCACTGTCCTGTCGATGGGTTCTTTCTCGAATATGATACGGACAGGGCAGGAGACTTCAATCCGCTCCATCATATCAAGGACCAAAAGGTTGTTCTTGGCCTAGTTACTTCTAAATCGGCCGCCCTCGAAGATCCGGAGGCCATCAAAAGACGGATCAAGGAAGCAAGCACCCTTGTTCCCTTAGATCAGCTGGCTCTTAGCCCGCAATGCGGCTTTGCTTCTACGGAAGAAGGCAATCTCCTCACGGAAAAAGATGAGTGGAAGAAACTCGGCCTCATCCGTAGCATTGCTCGTGAAGTCTGGCCCGATGCCGATTGAGTTCCCCTTACCCTAAAAGTAATGTTTCACGTGAAACATCTAGTTAAATCATAAAGGAAGTCTTTTCTATGCAAAAACACGTTCTTACCCTCCTTGCTGCCAGCCTTCTTGGACTCGCCCTTGTAAGCGGCTGCGGCAGCAGTGAAAAGAAAGAAGCCAACACACCGCAGAACAAGGTCATCAAGATTGGCGCGACTGCTGGCCCTCATGCTGATGTTGTCCACGCTGTCGCTGACGAAGCAAAAAAACAGGGGCTTAATGTGGAAGTCGTCGAATTCTCCGATTACATTACGCCTGACAAAGCCTTGGCAGAAGGTGATTTGGACCTCAACAGTTACCAGCACGCACCATTTCTGGCAAATTTTGCCAAGCAAAACAACGTTCAGCTTGTTCCCATTGGAAATACCATTCTCATGCGCATGGGCATCTATTCTAACAAGATCCATGATATCAAGGCCGTTCCTGACGGCAGTGTCGTTGCCATCCCCAATGATCCAACAAACGGCGGGCGCGGTCTCGTCCTTCTTGAAAAAGCGGGTCTCATCAAGCTAAAAGAAGGCGTCGGTTTCAAAGCAACAGCAGCCGATGTGGCAGAAAACCCAAAGCACCTCAAATTCAAGGAACTGGAAGCGGCCCAGCTGCCTCGGAGTCTCGATGATGTGGACCTTGCAGTCATTACCATGAACTATGTCATGAGCAGCGGCATGGATGTCAAGAAACAAGGCCTTTTCTGGGAAAAGGATGATGAGCCCCTTGCTGTCATGGTCCTTGCCGCCCGCGAAAAAGATAAGGATAACCCGACCTATAAAAAGATTGCGGACCTCTTCCATTCCAACGCGGTAAAGAAATTCATTGAAGAAAAATTCAAGGGAACCATCGTTCCTGCAAAATAACGTAAAAAAGAACCGGCCAGGAAGATCATTTCTTCTGGTTGGTTCTTTTTGTCATAGGGCAGAGGCCTGAGGCCGCTTTCGCCATGGCTTTGTTTTTGCAGCCGGAGACAGACTTTTTCATTGAGTCTATACCGTTCCTTGCGGAGACGTTCCGCACTCATCAGGACATCCTATTAGGCATTGATCCAGCAAAAAGAAGCCTCCTTTCATAAATAAGGCACAGATGAGACTTTTCATCATAATAGAGGCACACGCCATCACCGAAATCCAGGACGGATCATTCAGGGAGTGTGCCTACACGCGCACAGCAAAGGCCGAACTTACAGCAGGCATGGGGTCCTTCAATCTGGGCGATGACATTTCCTAACGCTTCCGTCACCGTCCCATTTTCGTGGAGAAGGGGCCTATCAATAAGGAGCTTCAGCGTCTTGACAAGAGGGGCCGACTTCCCGACAGGCTTTTTCCCTCATCACCATGATCCCGCCAATCCATTCCCTCTCGGCAAATGACAAGGTTCATTTCTTTCTCGCTCGGTTCAACAAAGGCTTTTTGCCCATGTTATCCCGGGTCTGTTGAGCCCGCGTCTCAATGGTTTCAAGATGGGTACTATGGCTGCATATTCCTTCAAATTCCCGTGATTCGGCTCGGAAGCGACGGGCTTCATCCATCGCTTCATCGGTCTTATTTTCCATAAATACACCGGCAGCCAGAGGGGCAGGGGCCGCTGCAATTCCGCCAAAGACGGCGGTATTCTCATCGCATTTGCGGTCATAGGTCTTCGGTTTAGCAAAATGCCCCTGAAGATTGTTCAAAGTATCATCCAAGGTGTTTCCAGCTCATAGGACCGCTGCTATCTGATTGCTATTTTCTGCGGCCTCATCCCTTGTTTTGCAGCTAGTATCCATTTTCTTCGCCTCCTTATTGCACGAATCAGGGGCAGGGGAAAAGAGTCTTTCCATACCCAAGATACCGAAACATTTCGTTTATTTCCCTGTAACCTCCCTGCTTTCCAGTTTCGCGCCGTCCCATTATGATCCGCTCTTTAGAAATGACTCCCGATAAAATCCTTTATGCTTTGTATTCTTTTTCCGGTAAATTGCAAGTTGAATTTGAACAACTATAATCAAGAAACACACTCAATAGCA
>UPXT01000065.1 GCA_900538365.1 uncultured Acidaminococcus sp.
TCTGGAGCCATATTCGAAAAAGGTAAATGGAAGGAAACACGATGGCGTTAGGAAAACGTAATAACGGGAAATTCCGCCCGTCGTCGGTGGAAGTGGGGGCTCCTCGCATCTGGATCCATCTGAACCGAATTCGCAAAAAGCAAATGGAAGAAAAGATCGGAACGGGGCATTCGTTGCATGACGTCGTCAGCCTGCTTCGCGTTATTCCTAGCATCTGAACCAATCTGAGCCCCGTTCGAATCATGTAAATAGAAGAAAGACCAGAACGCACGGCGCCAAACCGTCTCCCTATCGGTCGTGGGCGCCGAATTGATTTTTCGATAACACGGTCCGTAAGCCGAATCGCGTTGGCAGGGTCTTGCGATGAGCGGTTTTGGCCCATCGAAAGCGGAACGGCTTTCGCCGTCTCCAAGGCAAAACACGAAGGCAAAAGACCCAATCGCCCACCCCAAAGCGTTCCAATTGAAGGAGACGAATTGCTGCTTCTTAGCAATCGTGTTGTTAGAGGTACGTTTCCTGTCACCATAAGGGAAAGGAACATACATTTTAACGTCGTGCGTCACGTTCTTTTGCTTGACAGCCCTATGCCCTATCCCCAACCGTGAGACGGTTCGCCCTGCAATACGTCATGAGCCCATTGCTTCGGATTGATCTTTCCGAAAGCAATGGGCTCACGTGTTACCTCAATTCGGAGCGGTATTTGCTCCGACTAAAATATGAACTTAGTCTCTCAGCATGCCGCCGAACTTATCCTGGACGTTAGCAACAATTTGCTTGATGACGTCGTCGACGTCTTTATCCTGGAGGGTGCGGGTAACATCCTGGAAGGTGAGATTAAAGGCGACAGATTTATAGCCGGATTTAACCTGTTTGCCTGTATAAACGTCGAAGATACGGACATCAACAAGGAGAGAGCCGCCTTCTTTACGGATTTCGGCTTCAAGTTCACTTGCAGGAACATCAGCTTTGACAACAACGGCAATATCACGGGATACGCTCGGGAATTGCGGTACGTGGATAAATTGCGGAATCTCTTCGGCACTCTTGACGAAAGGCGCGATTTCCACTTCAAGGACGTAGGTTTCCGCACCGAGGCCAAAGCGGTCCTGAACGGTCGGATGGATGGCTCCCATGAAGCCGATAACTTTGCCTTCATAGCTGATGGCACAGCTCTTACCGGGATGGAGGAAAACTTCCTCCGTCGGGCCATAGGAGAGACCTCTCACTTGGAGGCTGTCCATGACTTCTTCAAGGGTTCCTTTGATGTCATAGAAGTCAAGAGCGTCTTTATCCGTATTCCAGGAAAGAGGATTGCGCTTGCCGCTCATGGCAATAGCAAGGACCATCTTTTCTTCTGGGAAATCCGTAAGCGGCAGGGCTTTAGGAATGAAGACGCGGCCCACTTCAAAGATGGCCGTTCGTTCGCTCTGACGGGCCTGGTTATACGCAACAGCAGAAAGCAGGCACGGGGTCAGCGTAGTCCGGATGGTGCGAAAATCATCGCTGATGGGGTTGATGATCTGCAGGGCCTTACGGCGGCTGTCATCAGCAGGAAGGCCAAGGTTATCAAAGACCTGGGCATTATAGAAGCTGTAGGTCATGACTTCATCAAGGCCGATACCAGTCAAGGTGTCGCGAATCATGTCCTTTACATCTTCGATAGGGTCCTGGCCGCCGCGGGCCATGTTGAGTTCCGGCGTCTTTGATTCAATCTTGTCATAGCCATACATACGGGCCACTTCTTCACTGAGATCGGCACTGCAGTCGCAGTCCTTGCGCCACGTCGGCACGGTGACAACCCAGCTGTCCTCGCCTTTTTCCTCGACAGTAAAGTCAAGGTTTTCGAGGATGGCTTTCATGGTTGCCGCGTCGATGTCGCAGCCGATGCGGGCGGCCAGTTTGGTCGGAGCCGCTTTGATTTCCACCGGTTTTTCCGGTACGGGGTAACATTCAGCCACACCGGGAACCGCTTTGCCGGCGCCAATTTCTTCAAGGAGATAGATGGCGCGGTTCAGGGCGTTATGGTTCAGAATGGTATCAACCCCGCGTTCAAACCGCTGGGACGCTTCGCTGCGAAGGCCCAGGGCTTTCGACGTCCGGCGGATGGTCGGGCCGTTAAAGGTAGCTGCTTCGAGCATGACCGTCTTTGTCGAGCCTGTCACTTCCGTTTCAAAGCCGCCCATGATACCGCCAAGGCCAATGCCTTTTTCATCATCACCAATGACGATCATTTCCGGCGAAAGGGCGCGGTCCTGACCATCGAGGGTCTTTAGGTGTTCGCCTTCATGAGCGCGGCGGACGACCCAATGATGGCCGGCCACTTTATCATAGTCGTAAGCGTGCATGGGCTGACCCAGTTCCATCATGACGTAGTTTGTCACGTCGACGACGTTATTGATGGGGCGGATATTGACAGCACGGAGAAGTTTCTGCATCCATTCCGGAGATTCCTTGATTTCAAGGTTTTCGATCATGCGCAGGCCAAAGCGGCTGCATACGTCAGAAGCGACGATATCGACAGTGGCGCGGTCACTCGCAGGAGTCCCTTCCCCACTTTCCGGTGCATAGTCCGGTAAAGTCAGTTTCGTTCCAAGGACGGCGGCGCATTCGCGGGCAAGGCCCAGCATGTTGAAGCAGTCGCCGCGGTTTGCCGTAAGGTCGATATCAAGAACGACATCATCAAGACCAAGGACGGCCTTGATATCTGCCCCAAGGGGCGTATCGGCAGGGAGAATGAAGATGCCGTCGCGTTGCTCAGGAAGAAGCAGTTTGGCGTCAATGCCCAGTTCCCCCGCGCTGCAAAGCATGCCGTTTGAATCAAGGCCGCGCATCTTCACAGGTTTGAGCTCCATGCCGCTCGGCAGATGGGAACCGACTTGGGCTACAGGGACTACATCCCCTTGATGGACGTTTTGGGCGCCCGTCAGGATCTGGACCGTGTCCCCTTTTCCGAGGTCCATCTGGCAGACCCAAAGATGGTCGGAATCAGGATGACGCTCGATGGTCACGACTTTACCCGTAATGACGCCTTCGATCCCTTCGCCCAGGTGCAGGACCTGTTCGACTTCAAGCCCGACGCGGGTAAGTTTATCAGCAAGGACTTCCGGCGTAACCGGAATCTCAACATATTTTTTCAGCCAATTGATTGAAGCTAACATAACAAGCGGCCCCCTTATTTAAACTGACGAATGAAACGCAGGTCATTTTCAAAGAACAGGCGCAGGTCATCGATTCCATAACGGAGCATGGCAATTCGTTCGACGCCCATCCCAAAGGCAAACCCGCTGACCTTTTCAGGGTCATAGCCGCTCATGCGCAGGACGTTGGGATGCACCATACCGGCACCGAGGATTTCGAGCCAGCCGGAGTTCTTGCAGACACGGCAGCCTTTGCCGCCGCAGATGACGCAGCTGATATCGACTTCGGCGGACGGTTCCGTAAAGGGGAAAAAGCTCGGGCGCAGACGAATCTTGACGGAAGAGCCAAACATTTCCTTGCAGAAAAGTTCCAGCGTGCCTTTGAGGTCGGCCAGGCTGATATTTTTATCGATGACAAGGCCTTCGACCTGATGGAACATGGGGGAATGGGTTGCATCATAGTCGTTGCGGTACACCGTTCCCGGGCAAATCATACGGATTGGGCTATTGGGCGTACGGGACTGCATGGTACGAGCCTGGACAGGAGAGGTCTGTGTCCGCATGAGGAATTCATCGGTCAGATAGAACGTATCCTGCATGTCGCGGGCCGGATGATCCTTAGGCAGGTTCAAGGCCTCAAAGTTAAAATAATCGTTTTCGATTTCAGGGCCTTCGGCGACTTCAAAGCCCATGCGCATGAAGACCTTTTTGATCTCACGCAGTGTGAGCGTCACAGGATGCAGATGCCCTTCGGCTGCCTTACGGCCCGGCAGTGTCACGTCAATCTTTTCAGACGCCATTTTTTCTTCGAGCTGGCGGGCTTCAAGCAGTTTCATTTGGTCAGCAATGCGGGATTCCACCTTGCTGCGCACTTCGTTGACCATTTTGCCCACTTTTGGACGTTCTTCGGCGGCTACACTGCCGAGACCGCGCAGGATCTCTGTCAGGGCGCCTTTTTTGCCCAAATACTGCACACGGATGTTCTTCAAGTCATCCACACATTTGACTTCGCCTAAGTCCTTGCGGATCTTTTCCCGCAGTTCCTCCAGTTTGTCGTACATACCAACGCCTCCTAAAAAAAATGACCTCCACCCCGGAAAAGGGGCGAAGGTTCGCGGTACCACCCTAATTTGTACTTCATTGCGGCCGTAACGCAGCCTGCGCCGTCCCTACTCTGTTCAGGACAGATGCTCCCAAGTGAACTTCCCTCTTACTTCGGTGCGCAGCTCCCACCTTGTCTGCGCTCTCTGGGACACCAGCCAAAAGGTACTCTCTTGTTCATCACATAAGTATGGAATTAATAGGAACATTATAGCATTATGGGAGGAGGAAGGCAAGGGGCTGACCACCATGAAGATGCTCAGCCCAAAAATTGAGCCGATTATCCAGAGCAACATGTCTCCATTGCTTAATTCCTATGATTACGGATGAAATAGAGGCATGGCGATTCGTACGATGCTGCGTTTCTAATTGGAGGAATCCTTACGCCTAGGCGCTGCCTCCACTAATCATGTACCGTCACCTCCAGCGCCCAGCTCATTAAGCAATAAGCTTTTTCAGCCTATGGACCTGTATCCAGCCAACTGCGCTGTCAAATGCGGACCTCAATCTCCTAAGCATACATAAACCTAATACGACGATTGTGAAGACTGGAAACATATCGCATCACAAGTAACTGCATCAACTTGTGCAATCTATGCTTCAAAATAAGATAAGGGCGCACCCTCAATTAAATAAAGTTATGGCATCGTGCTTTTCGGTCATCCCCGACCTCTTTTATGCGTAACGAAAAAGACATGCTGCCATGCAGCATGTCTTTCAAAATTCACTGGCAGGAGTACTAGGATTCGAACCCAGATCCACGGTTTTGGAGACCGTTGCTCTACCATTGAACTATACTCCTATGGAGCGGAAAACGAGATTCGAACTCGCGACCCCCACCTTGGCAAGGTGATGCTCTACCACTGAGCTACTTCCGCATAAAAAAGTGGTGCCTCAGCGCAGAATCGAACTGCGGACACAGGGATTTTCAGTCCCTTGCTCTACCAACTGAGCTACCGAGGCATTGGCGACCCAGGACGGACTCGAACCGACGATCTCCGCCGTGACAGGGCGGCATTCTAACCAACTGAACTACTGGGCCAATCAGTCACCTGACAGATATAGATGATACCATAGTTTTCGATACTTGGCAAGCACCTTTTTTAAAAACTTTTCGCATCAGGCATGGAAACCTTTCATCCTTTCTCCCCTATTTCAAGCGGAAATAATAAGTCTTTGCCGTCATGTTCTTCGGGTTGCTTGTCGAATGGATTTCAAAGATATTGAGGGAACGGATGAAGTCAAGGAATTTCTTGTATCCATAAACACGCACGTCAAAGTCCGGATATTGGCGAATGACGAGATTACCCAAATAACTTGAACTGATCCAACCATTATCGTTGGAATTCTCATCGGTAAGTTTGATCAGGGCGCTGCGGATGGCCCGCACTTTTTTATTACCTTCCTGAACCGCTTTGCTGGATTTTACATGATTTTTTTGCCCAGCAGGTTCTTCCTGGAGCGCTGTTTGTTCGGGTTCAGGCATATCTTCCCGTTTTGATTCTGCATAAAGGACGTCAAGGTACAGGAATCGATTGCAAGCGGAGATAAAGGAGCGCGGCGTCTTGCTCTCCCCCATCCCTAAGACGTACTTATCCGATTCACGCAGGCGGGATGCCAGGCGCGTAAAGTCGCTGTCTGATGAGACAATGCAGAATCCATCAAGCTGGGTCCGGTAAAGCAGATCCATCGTATCAATGATGAGAGCCGAATCACTTGAATTTTTGCCGCTTGTGTTGCTGTACTGCTGTACCGGCTGGATCGCGTTATCGAGAATGGTCGACTTCCAGCTCCCCATCTGCGGACTTGTCCAGTTACCATAAATGCGTTTATAGATGACATTCCCCAGATTGTTTGCTTCTGAAAGGATAATATCGATATATTGCGGAGAAATATTTTCTGCATCAATGAGCAGTGCAAATTTTTTATCTTGTTCCATAGTAAATAGCTCCTTATGTGGATGGTTCGTTGTGGATAGTTTTATTATACAGGATTTATAGGAGATAAGAAAGGGAGAGGGAGTGTTAGTTAGATGCTCAGCGCCCAAATCGTATCATGGACTAAATAAGTAGGAGACCACAGCTGAAAGGAGACAATTTGATCTGGCCTGGATGGAAATTGAATTAAGTTTCCAAAGTGCAGCCAATTTTTACTTTTTCTTCATTAAGTTTTCATGGTTAATTGTAAAATGAAATAGGACATATAAAAAGACATACAGGAAATCTTTT
>UPXT01000066.1 GCA_900538365.1 uncultured Acidaminococcus sp.
CAAAAGATTTCCTGTATGTCTTTTTATATGTCCTATTTCATTTTACAATTAACCGTCCCGGAATAAGGGGCGCGCACGCACCGCATTTGTTGCGGCATATAAGTGAAAAAGTTATAATAAGAGAAATGTACTTTTGATTGGGGGCGAATCCATCATGGCAAGAAATTTGATCATTACGGGGATGAGTGGGGCAGGGAAAACCCAGGTCATGCGGACCTTGGAAGACTTAGGATACTTTTGCGTCGATAACCTGCCACCGACCTTTATCCCAAAATTCATCGAACTGTGCATGAAACGCAGTGATGAATCCGATCAGCTTGCCTTGGCAGCTGATATCAGGGGCGGTAAGTTCTTTGATGAACTGACGGAAGTCCTCGACCAGCTGAGCCGAGAAAAGATTCCCTTTGAACTGGTTTTCCTTGATGCTGATGATCAGACCCTGGTGCGGCGATACAAGGAAACACGCCGTCGCCATCCCCTTGATGGGAAGGGCGGCCTAAGTGCTGATATTGCGCGCGAACGGCAGATTCTTTCCCATGTCCGCCGGCGGGCCACGACAATCATTGATACGACCCATACGACGACCAAGGAACTGCGGACCAAGATTATTTCCCTTTACGGACGGGATGGGAGTCTGCCAGCCATGAGCATTGCAGTCCAATCTTTTGGCTTTAAGCACGGAACGCCCCTTGACTGCGATATGATGTTTGATGTCCGTTTCCTTCCGAATCCCTTTTATGTGCCGGAACTGAAGGAAAAAAATGGCAACGATGCCGATGTCGTGGCCTATATTGAACATTCACCCGTGACCCAGACTTTTCTGCAGAAACTCTATGATCTTATTGAGTTCCTGCTCCCTGAATATACGAAGGAAGGCAAGAGCCAGCTCATGATTGGCGTGGGCTGCACGGGCGGTCACCATCGCTCGGTCTTTGTTGCCAACGCCTTGGGGCGGTTCATTGAATCCTGCGGGTACCAGGCCCAAGTGATTCATCGAGATCTCTTGAAGAAATAATTCCCGTGAGGAGTGTGCCTATGAAATGGATAAAGTGGCTATACCCAGGCCTTAACCTCAAACGGTGGCTCTTTCTTTTTGGTCTGGGGACAGTCCTTTCTTGTGTCGGTGTAACCTTGATCTTCAATTATCAGTTTGTCGGGCTGATTGAAGCGCTTGTCTTTAATTTTATTTCTTATGTAGGCGGCGAATTCTATCAGTCAACCATCACGGCTTTAGGTCTTTTTAACGTCGTTGTGGGCATTTTCTTTATGTGCTATGGCGGTGCTCGAGTCGTCAAGACGGTTATCCGCTCCGTCATGCCCGGAGAAAAGGAATCCCTGCGGGAACTTATCTTCACGCAGCAAAAGCTGGACAAAGGCCCATCCGTTGTTGTCATCGGCGGAGGTACAGGTCTTTCGGTGCTCCTGCGCGGGATCAAGCTCATTACCAACAACTGCACAGCAGTTGTGACTACGGCTGATGACGGCGGTTCATCCGGACGGCTGCGCAAGGAAATGGGCATCATCCCCCCTGGGGACATGCGCAATTGTCTTGTGGCCCTTGCTGATACGGAACCTGTCATGGAACGGGCCATGCAGTATCGTTTTCATGACAGTGAATTCCTTTCCGGTCACAGTCTAGGCAACCTTTTTATTGCTGCCATGAGCGACCTTGAAGGCAATATGGAAGACGGTCTTGCTGCCATCAGTGAAATCCTCAAGGTCCATGGACGAGTATGGCCCAGTACATCGGAAAATATCCAGCTCAAGGCTCAAATGGATGACGGCAGCGTCGTCATTGGGGAATCGGCCATTACCGCATCTCCTCATAAAATTGTTCGACTCATGACAGAACCGGAAAATCCAAAGGCTTCCCAGCGCGCCATTGATGCCATCCTGCATGCTGACGCCATTATCCTGGGTCCGGGCTCCCTTTATACAAGCGTCCTTGCAAGCCTGATCGTACCTGGAATCCGGGATGCAGTCGTAAAGAGCAAGGCCGTCAAGATCTATGTCTGCAATGTCATGACCCAGCCCGGTGAGACCGATGGCTACGGGGCCTATGAACATGTGGAGACTTTGGTGAACCATATGGGAGCCCAGGCCTTGGATTATGTGGTTGTCAATGTTCAAAAGGCCAAACCGGAACAGATTGCCAAGTATAGGGAAGAAGGCGCTGAGCCAGTTTCTCCTGACATCGACAAGATTGAAAAACTGGGTATTGAGGCGGTGCCGGCAAAACTCCTGAATGATAGCGACCTGGTCCGTCATAACCCGCAGAAGCTGGCAAAAAGCATCATTGCCCTCATCTATCGACTGCGTCTATTTGGACGCGGAGTACGTTTCTTTGACTATTTCTTTGCCCGTCAGACTATGCAGGAACTGCGCAGTCATGGGAAAGCGGCAAAGAACAAGGAAAAGGAGTCATGATCCATGTCCTTTGCCAGTGATGTAAAAAATGAAGTCGCACGTCTCGATTCTGAAGCAAAAGAAGGAGAACGGGCTGAATTGTTCGGACTTTTGCGGATCAGTGGATCCGTTTCCCTCTCAGGCCAAAAAGTAGGCATTCATTTTACGACTGAAAATGCGGCCTTAGCACGCCGTGTCCTTCGCCTGCTCAAAAATAACTTTGCGGTTCAGACTGAAGTCATTGTGACGCGGTCCACGAGACTTAAGAAGAACAATCGCTATCAAGTCCACGTTGTACCCAGCAGTGAGGCGCGGATTGCCTTGGGGGAACTTCATCTGCTTTCTCCCCTTGACCTTGCAGGAGCCGCGCTTCTTAAAAAGAATGTCTGCAAGAAAGCCTTTCTTCGGGGTGTATTCCTGGCGGGCGGTTCTGTAAGCCGTCCCCTCAGTGATTATCATCTGGAACTGATTACGGAACGCCTTGACATGGGGGCGTATATCTGTAAAATAATGAAAGAGTTTGATTTGCCGGCCCGCGTGATTGACCGAAAAAATACCTATGTCGTCTATTTGAAGGAAGGCAATGCCATTGCTTCTTTCCTTTCCCTTATTGGTGCCCATCATTCCTATCTGGAATTTGAGAACGTTCGGGTTTTAAAGGATATGAGGAATCAGGTCAACCGGGTTGTCAATTGCGAAACAGCAAACCTCAATAAGGTCGTCAAGGCGGCCGTGCGCCAATTGGCTGCCATTCGGACCATTGACCGTGCCGTAGGATTGGACCAGCTTCCAGAGACCTTGCAGGAGGCGGCGCGTCTGCGGTTAAAACACCAAGACCTAGCCGTAGGGGAACTTGCAGCTCTGACGGAAGGCCATATTGGAAAATCGGGTCTGAATCATCG
The DNA here is from genome assembly GCA_900538365.1 of uncultured Acidaminococcus sp. Lineage (GTDB taxonomy): Bacteria > Bacillota > Negativicutes > Acidaminococcales > Acidaminococcaceae > Acidaminococcus. Next base: position 3,309 of record UPXT01000066.1, read on the forward strand.
GCTGAAGAAATTGGAACAGATTGCGGAAAAAATAGGGAAGGAAGCGCGTGAATAAGATGAAGTGGAAAAAGGGGATTCTGTTGGGCCTTGTTGCTGTTGCGGCGGGCTGCGCATGGGCAGTCCATGATTTTTTGGATTTTAGGGATCGGTCCGTGCCAATATTTGCCTATCATAGGGTGGAAGATAAGTCGGATCTTTATTCCATGCCAACCGATGAATTTCGGGCCCAAATGGAATACCTCAAGGAAAATGGGTATAAGACCATCAAATTGGGAGACTATGCAAATAGAAGAAAGGCGGGCGATTCATTTCATAAGGAATGTGTCCTTATCTTCGATGACGGCTACCTTGACAACCTCACCAATGCAGCTCCCATCATGAAGGAATATGGCTATATTGGGAATATGTTCATGGCTGGAATGTATGAAGGCTGGCCGGGGTATTTAACCTGGGACGAGGAAGTAAAGCTTGCCCAATATGGGTGGGAGCTTGGTTCCCATACTTATATCCACAAGCCACTGCCGACGCTCCCCCGCCAGGAACGGAAAGCAGATCTCAAGAAGTCCCATGACCATATGCTGGGGCTATATTATTCACCAAATGGAGTAACCTTGAGCTATCCCAATGGTGCCTATAATAAAGAGGTCGTCGAAGATGTGAAGGAAGCCGGCTATACGGCAGGCGTAACGGGGCTTATTGGAACCAATACGGAGCGGGATGGACTGCTTACCCTGCGCCGGGTCAATGTCTTCCATCATAAGACGAAAAATCTGGAGCATTTCAAAAGAGCCCTTTATAAGGCCCAGCTGATCAGTTGGATGAACGAAAAAACGGGATATGACCTCAATCGTTTTCTTTTATGGTATTACCATAAAAAGTAAAGCGAAGGCGTCGTTTCTGGGGGAGTTTTGTAAAGGCCCTTGCATAATGTCCTAAAAACAGATAAAATAAATTTTAGTTTAAAGTCAGGAGGAATGTACGATGGCAAAGAGAATCAAAACTGTCAATAAAGAAATGCTGAAAAAGACCCTGCGCAGCGGCGGCTGCGGCGAATGCCCAGCTTCTTGCCAGTCTGCTTGCAAAACGTCCTGCACGGTAGGCAACCAGGTCTGCGAAAAGGCTTAAGGTATTGTAGAACAGCTCCCTGCCTAAGCGGGGAGCCTTTTTCTTTCTAAATTCCATATCCTCTTTTTTATGATAAGGGGAGTCCATTTACTGTTAATATATCATGAAAGGCGGAAATAGTTTGCTGATCCATAGAATGCATTTAGATGACCACTATGCGGTCCTTGACGTCAATAGCGGCGCCGTTCATATCGTCGATGAGATGATCTATGATATCCTGGGGTTCTATGATGGGAACAACCAGGAAGAGACAAAGGCCCATTTCAAGGGAAAGTACGCGGATCGCGATGTGGAAGAAGTCCTGACGGAACTAAAGGAACTGCAGGATGCAGGCCTCCTCTTTTCCCCGGAGTTTTCCGTACCCGATACATTTGCCGAAGAACCCGTCCTCAAGTCCCTCTGTCTCCATGTCGCCCATGACTGCAACCTGCGCTGCGGATATTGCTTTGCCGATACGGGAGATTTTGGCGGCCATCGTGCCCTCATGAGCAAGGAAGTGGCTCAAAAGGCCATCGAATTTGCCATCAAGGGAAGCAAACAGCGCCATAATTTGGAACTTGACCTTTTTGGCGGAGAACCGCTCATGAATATGCCCGTTGTAAAATTCATTGTGGACTATGTCCGCAAACGCGAAAAAGAAACGGGAAAGAATATCAAGCTGACGCTGACCACTAACGGGACGCTCCTTACGGATGAAATCGTAACCTATCTCAATGACAATCGGGTCATGCTGGTCCTCAGCCTTGACGGGAGCAAGAAGACCCACGATCATATGAGACCCTATCCGGGGCATCTGGGTTCTTTCGATAAAGCTGTTGAAGGATTCAAGAAAGTTATTGAAAGCCGGCGGGGACGCAACTATTATCTCCGGGGAACCTATACCCATTACAACCCCCATTTTGCCGATGATGTTCTTGCCATGCTCGAAGTGGGGTCCGAGATTTCCATGGAACCGGTTGTCGGGACGGATGAACCCTATGTTCTTACGGAAGAAGATTGGCAGATCCTTGACAAGGAATATGAAAAACTCGCCCGAATTTACCTTGATAAAAGACGCAAGGGAGTTCCCTTTGATTTCTTCCACTTCAATGTGGCCCTCGATAATGGGCCTTGTGTTGCCAAGCGCCTAGCAGGCTGCGGGGCTGGCCACGAGTATTATGCCATTACGCCAGAAGGGGATATCTATCCTTGTCATCAGTTCGTCGGGCGGGAACAATATAAGATGGGCACCTTGGACACGGGCATCGTAAAAAAGGATATGGTTCAGTACTTCCGCCATATGCACGTTATGAAGAAAGAGGAATGCCGGAGCTGCTGGGCTCGTTTCTTCTGCAGCGGCGGCTGTCACGCCAACGCCGATTTGGTGAATGGCACTATCGAAAAGCCCTATGAATATGGCTGCAAGATCCAGCGCAAGCGTCTGGAAATGGCAATTATCGTCCAGGCCCTCCTTACAGAAGATGTGCAGGAAGGCAAAAAGGATGAACGTCCGGTCATTGATAACTTCAAGTATCAGGTCGATAAATAAAATCAGTACTGGCTGCCGTTTTTCGGCAGCCATTTTTCTTAGTGAATCTGGATGGGAAAAAGAAAAAAAGAGAAAAAAGTGCTTGCAAAAGATTTTTTAATCTGGTATAGTATGTACCTGTCAACACGACAAGTTCTGATGGGAACCGGCCTTGAGCCAAAGCTCCTAAAAAGAAATTTGAAAAAGTTGTTGACAGCACTTTCAAAAAGTGCTATGATATGAAAGTCGCCGATAGCCAAGAACGAAAGCGACGGTAGAACCTTGAGAACTGAATATTGATTGACAGATGTGCGGGTCAAGTCACTTTGGTG
>UPXT01000067.1 GCA_900538365.1 uncultured Acidaminococcus sp.
TAGGGGTCTCCCCTTTATTTTGCAAGGACTATTTTTCCCTACCGAGAAACATTTTTTGCTTAGAACGGGACAGGATTGAGCTAACAATTAAACAGGGAAAAAATTATGCGTCCGGCCCCAAACCGCCCTACGGGAGGGGGCCAAATTGATTCGCCCGAAAACATCTTTCTTACCACTGTTCGTGCGGAAATGCTGCTCTAAAAACTGGGACCCCATCCACCACCAGTAAGGAAGTCATATAACGCCCACTTGATGGCCCCTCGCCTTAAGTAAGACGGAGCCGCCGTCACTGCCCCTGAGGCATGTATCCTAAAGGGCAAGCCGCAAATGTGTTATCAGGATTTCCTTTCTTATCACGAAAGAAAAGAATATGATTGCGACCAGCCATTCATTTATCATGAGGCTGACAGACTAAGACATTTCGTTCATTCCCTATTTGAACAAAGTAAAGAAAGCCGTGAACACCCCTGGCTTCCTTTCTTTCGTGCATCATCTATGTCTATCCATTCACCGATAGCACTTCCCTATGGGCCCTTTTAGCCATTTAGCTACACAAAAATCCCGCAGCTGCCAAATAAGCTGCGGGAGACGATCTTATCCAGTTGTATCCAAAAGGGCAGGACCACGCTGACAGGCTCCATTTGCCCCGATCAATGCATGGCTGTTTTCTTTTAGGGTATCCCCGGCTCCTTTAGGTTGTTGCCGCGCGCCTTCATCTGGAATCCATCTGTAAAGGGGCGGAAAAAAGGGCCTGAACCTTGCCACAAAAGAGGCGTCTGGCAGCTGATGGCGTTTTTGCTCATCTACGAACGGATAAAAGCCGTTTTGATTGGAAGGGGTTTTATGCTGACCCGTCAGGGAGTTTGCCCGCAGCCGTAAGAGCCATTGAGGGGAGCTTGTTGGGGGCCGCCTTGCCGCGCGCCGTTCATCATGGCGCCATGCGGGAAGCCAGAATCCATCTGCATGTCCTGATGCATGGGAGCAGAAACTTCATAGCCGCCAAGACGGGGATCGACCATACCAAAGACCATGGCAGCATGGGTGAAAAAGACAAAGAGCAGCAAGATGAAGATATGGGATTTGGCATTTTTCTTGGCGTCAGGGCCGTTGCCGATAAAGCCGAGCTCCGTGAAAAGAAGCAGAAAGGCCGGAATGATGCCAAGGACGTAGGACCAGACTGCAATCATGTCGATGGGTCCCCGCCACTCAATGGTCGGGATATAGCGCGTAACTAGATAGAGGGCGGCCACGATGAAATAGAGGCTAAAAAAGAGACCGCCTCGGTGGGAGAGCGTCCTCCATTTTCCCGTTTCTTTGCCGTTTGCTAAGAGGCTGAAGGCTTCCGCTACGAAAATGGTTTCGATGAAGACCACGGGGACAACCATAAAGAGAATCAAAAACCAGGGGGAATGGAGGCTTAAGAGCTCCATGTAATGGGTCATAATCATTGGGGAGGCTCCTTTCACGCAAGAGATGCAGCTTGATGCAGCAAGGGGGCGTGCTTGATGGCTTCTATGTCCTTGGTGCCTGCCAGCTGCATGACGATGGATAGCTCATGGTTTATCTGATCAAAGACGGATTTGACGCCTTCGGCGCCGCCGAGGTTCAAGCCGTAGATCAGGGGTCGTCCCAGGGCCACGAGATCGGCTCCGCTTGCAAGGGCCTTGAAGACATGGCTGCCGCGGCGGACACCGCTGTCAAAGACGATGGGAACGCGGTGATTGACCACGGAGGCAATGCTTGGAAGGACTGTAATGGATGCAGGTCCCCCATTCAGCTGCCGGCCGCCATGGTTAGAGACCCAAATGCCGTCGGCACCGGCCTTGATGGCCAGCTCCGCGTCCTCCGGTGACTGGATGCCTTTGACGAGGACCGGCAGCCCGGACAGGGCCTTGATCTTTTCAATATCGGAAGGGACAAAGTCCTGTTTTGCCGCGGCGTAGATCTCGGCAATGCCTTTGCCGGCTCCGTCTTGGGAAGAATAGGCGGCAAGGTTTGGCATAGGCAGCGGGAACTGGAAGTGATTGCGCACGTCCTCTTCACGATAGCCGCCCAGGGTCGAATCCACGGTGAGGATGATGGCTTTGACGCCTGCCTTGACGGCTTTATTGACGAGAAAAGCGTTAAACCCATCATCCTTGCTCATATAGAGCTGAAAAAACTGCGGTGCGCCGGGCGCGGCAGCGGCGACTTCCGTAAGATCTGTGCTGCCGTAGGTGCTCAGGGAAAACAGGGAACCTGCCATAGCTGTCCCGATGGCCGTATCGACTTCCCCTTTGACATGGGCCAGGCCATGGGCGGCTGAAGGCGCTTCGATCACAGGGGTCTTGAGGGGAATCCCAAAAATCGAAGTGCTAAGATCGGCCCCACTCAGTCCCTGGAGAACCCGAGGAATGATCTGCAGGTCATCAAAGGCCCTCGTATTTTCGCGCAGCGTCCATTCATCCTCGGAACCGCCGCGGATATATCCAAAGGCGCCCCGATCCAGATTGGCCTTGACCCGTTCTTCCAAAGAAGGTAGGTTCAGGATTTCAATCGGGTGTTCTTCCATACTTGTATAATACGTCATGATGGCGTGCCTCCTTGCTTGTAAGCATATAATAGAATTCCTAGGAAAGTCCTTCGTTATGATACCCGTATTAGGTATATGAGTCAATACGCGTGCTTTCGGTTTGCAAAGTCTTCACAGATTTTTTCTTTATTTTGTACAGTTTTTAACAAATAGCCATAGTAGGCTCACGCTATTTTGCAAATGAATGACCTTGATGGCTCTCCCCTTTTTCCCATAAAAAAAGAACCGTGGGGAAAGGGGGATTTCCTCACGGTCTGATGCGTTATCAGGCGTTTTTCACAATGAGTTCCAAGAGTTTCATGGTCATTTCATAGCTTTTCACAAAGGAGCTGACGGGCAGGAACTCAAAACGGGAATGGAAGTTCATACCGCCCGTAAAGTAGTTCGGGGTCATGATTTTTTGCGTTGAGATGTAGGAGCCATCGGTCCCACCGCGCATGGCGATGGTCTTTGGCGTGATGCCCAATTCCTTCATGGCGTCGTAGATGTAATCGATGGCTTTATGGTTTTCGTCCGTGACGGCGTCGGCGATATTGCCGTAGACGTCAACAAGTTCCAATTCGACCTGGGCCCGCGGTTCCATTTTCTTAAGGCGTTCGACGTTTTCCCTGATGAGGGCTTTGCGCGCTTCATAGCGGGCTTTGTCATGGTCGCGGATATTGAGGGTCACAACGGCGGTGGACTGGTTAGACTGGACGGCTTGGCACCAAATATAACCTTCCTTGCCTTCTGTGCACTCCGGGGTTTCCTTACGGTCAAAAAGGTTGATGAAGTCAACGGCCAGAAGGGTCGGGTTGACGAGGACGCCTTTGGCACTCATGGGATGGGCGCTGACGCCGTGGATGGTCACTTTGCCGCTGCCGGCGTTAAAGGTCTCATAGACGACTTCTCCGAGTTCGCAGCAGTCAATGGTATAGGCAAAATCGACAGGAAAACGGCTGAAGTCAATATGCTTTGACCCAAATAAGCCCACTTCCTCATCGGGTACAAAAGCAACATAAATATCGCCGTGATAAAGGGAAGGATCACGGGTCAGGGTCTCGAGGGCGGTGACCACGTTTGTGATGGCGGCTTTGTTGTCACTTGCAAGGACGCTCGTGCCATCGGTCACGATGAGGTCATCGCCTTGATAGCGCAGGAGTTCCGGATGGTCCTTGGTGGTCATGATGATCTTTGGATCCGCGTTCAGGACGATGTCCTTACCGTCGTAGTTCTTGACCATATGAGGATGGACCACAGGGGAAAGGTTGACGTCCACTGTATCTAGGTGCGTGCAAAAGCCCACGGCAGGAACCTTTTTGGTGGATCCTGCAGGCAGATGAGCCGGCAGGTGAGCCGTCAGGACGCCGTATTCACTTAGATGGATGTCCAAAAGCCCCAGGCGTTCCAGGTCCTTTTGGACGGCCCGCGCCATATCCCACTGTCCTTCCGTGCTGGGGACCTTGGTACCCCCATTGGCGCAGCTTTGGGACGGGATGGCGACATAGTCATAAAAGCGATTGACAAGGGTTTCACGAATTTCCATCAATGATTGCCTCCTTAGGTAGATTATGCGATAGGAATCATTTCCCGCAGCTCAGCCCAATTGGGGGACTGAGCATGCCTTACATCGGTCTCGGATATATATAGGCCCCTTGGAACCCAAGCGGAATGCCGAGGAACCAGAAGACATAAAGCAGGACGGTGAGCGTGACAAGAAGGGCAATGGTATAGGGCAGCATGAGGCTTGACAGGGTCCCAACCCCGGTCTTCTTGTAGTATTTTTGGCAGTAGATGATGATCAGCGGATAAAAGGCAAACATAGGCGTGCAGACGTTGACGGCCGAGTCAGAAATACGGAAGGCGACCTGCGTCAGTTCCGGCGCGATGCCGACGCTCATAAGCATGGGGACAAAAATCGGAGCCAGGATGGACCATTTGGCCGATGCCGACGTAATAAGCAGGTTCAGGATGGCAACAAAGACGATGATGCCAAAGACGGTGATCTGCGGCGGCAGGGCAAGGGATTTCAGGAATTCCGCTCCCGCAATGGCGATGAGGGCCCCCAGGTTTGAGGCACCAAAGGCATACATGAACTGGGCGGCAAAGAAATAAAAGACGATGAGCTGGACCAGGGTATGAGTGATTTCTTCCATGGAGTGGGTAAAGTCCTTACTGGACCGAAAGGTCCCGCTCATGATGCCATAGACAATGCCCGGGACGGCACACAAGAGGAAGATGATGGCCACGATGGACTGCATCACAGGAGCCTTGAAACTGGCAATGTTGCCAGCAGGGTCGCGGAAGAGGGAATTTTCCGGGATAAGGGCAGCAAAGAGGCCGACCAGCATGAGGATGAGTACGAAGGAAGCCACAGCAAAGGAGCGGTTTTCCCGCGGCGTGATGGGCTTCATGGCGTCTTCGGACGCATCGATATCCGCATCAAGGGGGCAGGCCTTACGGCACCACGGTTCGGTGACATGTTCCGTCACCCACCAGCAAACGAGGATGATGGGAAATGTGGCGGCAAAGGCAAAGAAATAGTTGCACAGGACGTTCACTTCATAAGAAGGATCGATGAGCTGGGCTGCCATCTGGGTAAAGCCCTGGATGACGGGGTCAATGGCAGAAGGCGTGTAGTTTGCCGCAAACGCACCGGCAATCCCGGCAAAGGAAGCGGCTACGCCGGCAAGGGGGTGTTTTCCCGAGGCGTAAAAGAGATAGGCCGCAATCGGGATAATGATCATGTACCCGCTGTCCGGCGCCAAATGGCTCAGCATACCGACAACGATCACGATGGGCGTCATGAGAAAACGCGGCGTCACGGAAAGAATCTTTTTAAGGCCTGTATTGATATACCCCGAGCCCTGGGCAATGCCGATGCCAAGCGTGGCAACGATGACCATGCCCAGGGGCGGAAAACCGGCAAAGTTTGAAACCATCTTGGTCATCAGGGTAACAAGGCTCTTTGGGGCGAGCATGTTTGTGACCATGATTTCCTTGCCTGTCGTAGGATGGATATAGCCGAAATGGAACTGGGACAAGAACGCGGATAAGATGCAGGTAATAAAAAACGCCGCAATAAACAGCATTGTAATGTCGGGGATGCGGTTGCCGACGCGCTCGATAAAACCAAGGAAACCGCCGACAGGTTCTTGAGCGGGCTGTTGGGGCTGACTCATGAGAACTCCTCCTTTGCTTGTCAGAAATAGGTCAAAATAAGGTGGGGACAGGCAGTAAACGAACTTTGATGGGCCTCCTTTCTATAATGGCTGGACAGCGTCGACAGGCCAAAAAAGAGGGCTTACCGGCAAGGGAGCAAAAAATAGGTTCTTCACGTATTTTTGGGGGATTCCAAATCATACGTAGGTAAAGACAGGTA
>UPXT01000068.1 GCA_900538365.1 uncultured Acidaminococcus sp.
AGCCATGTTTTACGGGAGAATTGCCAGACGGTATCCGGAGCTGTTTACACTAAAATACATATTATGCAGATCTGAGGAGAAGGCTGCAAAGGTTCATGGGGAAACAGGCTTTCCCACAACTGTATCAGACGAGGACTGCAAAAACTCCAAACCGGATTTCGTGGTTGTGGCAGTAAATAAAGGGAATATTGCAGATGTGGCAGAGAAATGGGCGTTGATGGGCTATCCTGTGCTTACTGAAACACCGATTGGATGCAGTCTGAAACAGTTAAGACGAATCTGGGAATTAAAAGAGAAATACCATTGTAAAATTCAGGTCTGCGAGCAGTATTTTCATTGTCCCACACTCAGGGCAGGACTGCATCAGATTCAAAATGAAGCCATAGGGCAGCCAGACTCCATGTATCTGTCGCTGGTACATGAATACCATGGGGCCAGTCTGATCAGAAAATATCTTTTGATGGGGCATGAACGCTTTTCTGTTATAGGAAAGCAGTTTACATTTCCGCTGACAGAAACAGATTCCCGTCAGGGGGCTATTACGGATGGTTCTGTAAGCAGCCGGGGGAGAATCATGGCGCTGTTTGAATTTGCTTCTGGAAAGACGGCGCTTTATGATTTTTCGGGGGAACAGTACCGGTCTTTTATACGCAGCCGCCATGTGACCGTTCGAGGACAGAAAGGAGAGCTTACGGATCAGGTTTTTTACAGGCTTACAGAAGAAAATTTCCCTGAAACCCTATATCTTATGCCGGAATTAGATTCACGGTACAGACAGCTTGAAACAAAACGTTTAAGGGATTGTGTCCGGGGCTGGAAGCCTGAGCTGTATCTGGATGAGATTGAGGATGAATATGCCATTGCCTGTATGCTTTATGATATGAGAGAGTATCTCGATTCGGGAAAAGAAATTTATCCTTTAAGGGATGCTCTTCAGGACAGCTATATGGGTCTGCTGCTCCAGGAGGCTGTCATGTCAGAGGGCTGTAAGATTCATTCCCAGCCAATGCCCTGGAATTAGAAAAACGCTTTTCGATTAAAAATCCGGATTTCGGTACAGACTATCATCAGATCTGCAGTATGGGCGAATGAAAGGCCTGTGCCGGATACTTGGTAAAAACGAAAGGAAAGTCTATGAAAAAGGGAAAAATGTGGAAGGCGGGGGCTGCAGGAATGATGGCTGCGGGAACAGGAGCAGTCCTTATGATGGCCAGCCGGAAAAAGGAACGGATGTACAGGCTTACGGACAGCAATTCCTCCTGTAAAAATAAAGGGTCAAAGGGACCAAGGTAAAGCCTTTTTCCTTGGTCTTGCCAATGAGTTTTGCAATTTCCCGTTTATGCATAAGCAGCTTGCGATCGCGCCGCGGCTCATGATTGAAGATATTGCCATGATCATATTCACTGATGTGAAGGTTGTATAAATATAGTTCCCCCGATTTGGTAATGGCAGCATAACTGTCCTTCAGGTTGGCCTTACCTGCACGGAGGGACTTGACTTCCGTGCCTGTAAGCACGACGCCTGTTTCGAAGGTTTCATGAATGGCGTAGTCATGGCGGGCTTTTCTATTTTCTGCGATGATTTTGACGTTTGTTTTTTCCATGCTGACTTCCCTTCTGACGTGCAGGGCCTCTTTTTTTGGTCTGTGAGGCCAGTTTATTACGGCTGCCTTTCTTTACGGTCTGTTTTTCAGGCGTCCTTTTCTTTTCTGACGGAACGGTTTCCTTTCGGGCTGTGACAAAAGTTTCAAATTCGGGAAGGATAAAATCAATCTTGCGTTCTTCCACACTGACATGGAAGACCTTGATCCTTACAGGACTGCCAAGGCGATAGCTCTTTCCGCCATGCTCCCCGACAAGAGCAAAATGTTCCTCATCATAACGATAATAATCGTCAAGGAGACTAGAGATATGGACAAGGCCTTCAATACCGTTTTCGAGCTGGACAAACATGCCAAAGCTTGTGACACCGGAAATGGTCCCATCAAATTCCTGTCCTACATAGGGCAGCATATACTCTGTCATCTTAAGTTCATCCGTTTCCCGTTCGGCCTCAATGGCAAGACGTTCCCGTGTCGAGGCGTGACTTGCCATAAGGGAAAGCTTATCTGTCAAGTTTTCCTTTTCCTTCTTGGACAGTTTTTTGCCTGTCCGCTGATCCTTGAGGAGACGATGGACCAACAGATCTGGATAGCGCCGAATGGGAGAGGTAAAATGCGTGTAGTCCTTGGCAGCAAGACCAAAGTGTCCCACATTTTCCGTTTGGTACACAGCCTGTTTCATGCTCCGCAGGGCAAGTGTGGAAATCATGCCTTCTTCGGGTTTTCCCTTCACCTTGCGCAGGGCCATTTGAAGAACTTTAGGCCGCATCTTGCCATCGACCTTGAGAACGGTCCCAAACTGGGCCATAATCTTTGAAAGGCTCTGCATCCTATCCTCATCAGGTACATCATGGACGCGGTAGATAAAGGGATAATGATGCTTTGTCATATGGGCGGCTACGGTTTCGTTGGCAGCGAGCATAAATTCCTCGATCATCATTTCCGCAATGGTCCGATGGCGAAGATGAACGTCGATGGGCCGTTTTTTCTCATCCAGGATGACCTTGACTTCGGGAATCTCAAACTCAATTGCACCCCGTCTCACCCGTTTTTTATGGAGGACCGTGCAAAGTTTCTCCATGGTTTCCAACATGGGAACGATATCGCTGTATTTTTCCCGCAGGGCCGCGTCACGGTCCGTGAGGATTTTTGCCACATCGGGATAGTTCATACGATGCCGGGAGGCAATCACGCTGGGCGCAATGTCGTAGGAAAGGACCTTCCCCGTCTTACCGGAAATAACCATTTCACAGCTCATGGTAAGGCGGTCTTCCCCTTCATTGAGGCTGCAGATGCCATTTGACAAAAGAGGCGGCAGCATGGGAAGGACGCGGTCCACCAAGTAGACGCTGGTGCCTCTGGCATAGGCCTCCTGGTCAAGTTCACCGCGGGGGCGCACATAGTGGCTGACATCGGCAATATAGACGCCAAGGAAGTAATCCTCGCCCCGCTTTTCTGCATAAATGGCATCGTCAAGATCCTTGGAATCGATGCCATCGACGGTGATGATTGGCCACTTGCGCCGGTCAAGACGCCCTTTAAGTTCCTTTTTGGGGATGACTTGCGGGACAAGCTGGGCGGCTTCCTTGACTTCTTTAGGAAAATCAAGGGGCAAGTCCTTATCCTTGATGATGGAGACGATATCAATACCCACATCGCCCTTTTTGCCAAGGATTTCTGTAATGGTCCCTTCTGCTTTTTGACGTCCGTTGGGCCAGGCCGTAATCTTGACGACAACCTTGTCGCCGTTGCGGGCATTCAGGAAGTCCTTGCGTCTCACATAGATATCCTGTCCAATATGGCGGTTATCAGGAGTAACAAAACCAAAATCTCCACTGCGCGTAAAAGTTCCGACAAAACGTTCATGGGCCCGCTCCAAAATGCGGATGACCTTGCCCTCACGCCGTCCTCCATAGCCATGGTCACTGACCCGTGCGATGACAAGATCCTCGTTCATCGCACCGGATAAGTGCATCGCGGGGATGAAAAGATCACCTTCCTCCGTCTTTTCAAGGGGTACAACAAACCCATACCCTTTCTGCGTGACCTGCAGGCGCCCTGTGACAAGCCCCATGGCCCGCGGCAGGCCCAAGGTATTGAAGCGGGTCTTCACAAGAAGCCCATCCTTGATCATTAGTTCAATTTCCGTCCACAAGGCTCCCAGCCCTTTTCCTTTATACCGCAGGTCGCGGCCCAGGTCATCATAGCTGACAGGATGGGTGGCATGGGATTCCATATAAGTAAGGACATCCTGCCGAATTTTTTCGTTACTCATCTTTCTCCTTCATACATCATCTTGGCATCTGCTTCCGCCGCAACAGTCCCATCAGGGCGGATAACCTCTCCCGTCATTTCAAGGAGGAGGCCTTTGCGGCGCTTTACCTTCGTCACAATTTCAATGGTCTCACCAATGAGGACGGGCGAACGGAAACGGACTTCCAGGCGGGCCGTATAGGCCACGCGGTGTTCATACAGATAGGGATAATTCCCCATGGTTTCATCAAGTAAGGTGGAAATGAGTCCGCCGTGCATCCGCCCGTCATAGCTTTGATGACAGGGTTCGGGCGTAAAGCGTGACGAGCAGCCATTTTCATCCACTTTAAAATGCATGTGAAGGCCAATGGGATTGTTCTTCCCACAGCCAAAACACATAGGATTCGTATCATTCACATTCTTCATTGCAGGGCCTCCAGGAAACGGTCAATTTTTTGATAGACAAGTCCCCGTTCCTTATAAAGGGTCAGGACATGCTTTCCTTGGGGGAGCATCTCCAGCCGCTTTAGAGGGGATGCCGCGTGTTTATAGATATACTGCGCGCTTTGCGGGCGAACGGTTCGATCCGCTTCACTTTGAATAATAAGAAGCGGAGCCGTCACGTGATAAAGGGTGCGTTTCTTGACAGTCGACAGCAAACGCAGGAATTCGCGGACGCCGGAAAGGGGCATCTCATGATAAGCCACATCATAGCGGGCCGGAGCGTCGATATGACGAGGGCGCTTGGGAATGGATCGTGTCACTTTTTCCGCAAGCCAAAGGAAATGGGAACGCCAATCGAATAGATAGATGGGCGTTGAAATGACGATGACTCCGTCAACGGGAATGGTCGAAGCGCAATCAAGGGCAAGAAGACCGCCCATACTCATTCCCACCAAAATAACCTTGCTGTATGTTTCCTTGAGGGCACTGGCGGCGGATTTTACGGACTGGGTCCATTTTTCATAGGTTACGCCGTCAAGGTCTTCCGGGTTCGTACCGTGACCATTTAAAAGAAGGCCCTGCACGGTATAGCCTTTGTAATGCAGCCGTTCCCCCAATTCACGCAGCTCCGACGGGGAACCCGTGTAGCCGTGAATGAGAAGAACCGCTGTATCATTGGTTCCAGGAAAGCGATAAGGCTCAGCGCCTTGGAGCATGGCAGTTTCCTCCTTACTTTATACACAAAAAAGGCATTACCCTTCATGAAGGCAATGCCATAACTGCACCATTTGATTAATGCCATCCCCACCTTACTGCAGGCGGGCAATTACAATGTTAAGGACAGCAAAAATAAGGCCAAAGACAACCGTAATGCGGCTCAGAGCCTCATCCATATCGGTTGGTTTGCCGCTGAACATGGACTCACCGCCGCCAAGGCCAGCAAAACCGGAGCTCTTACCGGACTGGAGCAGGACAGACGCAATCAGGATGACACTGACAACGATATCTACAACCATTAAAACCGTTAACACTGGTATTTCCCTCCACATATTAGATTCTTGTATTTTAGCATAGATTGAAAGCGAGTGCAAGTAAGGATGAGAGGACGTATGTGTCAACATTTTCTCGGGAGACCCATATAAGATTGTGTTGCAGCTTAAT
>UPXT01000069.1 GCA_900538365.1 uncultured Acidaminococcus sp.
CTCCAGGAGTGCATAGATACTTTAGCACCCCAAAATTTGACAAAGAACCTTTTTTTTGAAACCGGGGACTTGAAGGCAGTGCGTCCTGCTGGAACAGGGGGCGGCGCCCTTTCATCCTTACTGGTGCAGCCGCCTTTTATGAGTTAGGAGGAAAGTCCTTTAAGGATAAAGGTCATGATCCGTCCCTGCAGCCTGTACCAGTCCTGGTCTTTTGTAAACCCCATCATTTTATCGACATAAAAGGAGCCATAAAGCAAGAAGGTAAAAAGTTCATCGGCTTCTTTTTCTGTCATCTTCCCTTGGGCCTTTAGAAAAGGAACCATGATGGGGCGCTCCTTATCATAGATGCGACGCATGATCAAGCCAGCAATGGTTTCGTCCTGAAAAAGGGGCTTCCATTCAGGCTTAAAGGCCAGACGTTGACATATTGGCAGGAGACAGTCTTTTTTCAGCAGGATTTCAAGGGGAGCCTCCTGATGGATGAGATCGGCCAAGGCTTGGAAATCCTTGCGCAAGGTCCTTTCATCTTGGGCGGCTTCTTGGAGGGCCTCGTCGACTAGGTCGTTGAGGATGTCTCCCACCTGATTGTAGTGGAGATAGAACGTGGAACGCTGGACATCCGCCTTGCGGCAGAGGGCAGAGACGGTGAGTTTGTGGTACGGAGCGGCTGCAATAAGGGCAAGAAAAGCTTCCTTGAGCAGCTTTTTGGTTAGTTGGACCCTGCGATTGGATGCGGACATAGCGATTCCTCCAGAATGCAGCAAGTTGTGGGGAGATGGACAGTTTGCCCATTTTTGTCGCGGTAAATTCATCTTGTTCATTCTATCATGTGCCTATGAGAAATGATAGAAAAAAGTTGGGAGGAATCACTTATGAAACTTACGCAAATCCGCAATGCCACAAACCGGGTCGAATATGGGGGTATGACCTTTTTGATCGATCCCTGGCTGGAAGCACAGGGCAGTGTCTCCTTTGTTAAGGATTTTTCAGCTCTCGGTCTCCATATTCCCGATCCCGTAAAAGAGCAGATCCTTATGCCCATCTATGGGCTGCCCATGGAAAAAGAAGAAATCCTTGAAGGGGTTGACTGTTACATCATCACCCACCTTCATCCCGATCATATTGATTGGGCAGCAGATGGGACCGTTGGAGGGACGCTCAAAAAGGATATCCCTACCTTCTGCCAGAATGAGGAAGATACCAAAGTCCTTCGTGATTCAGGCTTTAGGAATGTGACCCTCCTTACGGCAAAAGGAATCACCGTAGGGAAGGTCATCCTATTCAAGACACCCTGCCGTCATGGTGTCATTGAACCTTGCGGCGATGCCATGGGCGTCATTTTTTCTGCGCCTGGTGAAAAGACCCTTTATCTTGCCGGGGGTACCATTTTATACGAAGGGGTCCGGACCGTGCTCCAAACCTATCATCCCGAGGTGATCATGCTCAATAGCTGTGCTGCGGAAACCATTGAAAATGGACGGCTCATCATGAATGACGAAGACATTGCTGCCGTTTCGGCCCTTGAACCTGGGGCGACCCTTTATCTGACCCATTTGGATAATGTATCCCATGCATCCTTGACGCGGCACACGCTGCGGGCGCGGCTTGCCAAACGAAATGTGACGCACTTTGTCATGCCTCTTGACGGCGAAAGCATGACTTTCTGACAGGGGGCGTCCTGACGCATTTCCTTCCATTTTCCAGAACGCTTCAAGAGGAATGAAAGCATCCTGACCGGCCTTTTAGCCCATGTCGGGATGCCTTTTTACTTCTTAGAAAATATAAATCACCGCTTCACTTATTGGCGTCTCAATTTCAGCCCTCTAAAAATGCCGAGTTTTTCCCTTTTTATGATATAATGGTACGGTACCTGAAAGGAGTGCTTTTATGATGACCGCCGGTCCGCGCCTTGATTTTCTCGCTTCTCTTGTTCCCCCCTGTGACACCTTGTGTGACGTGGGGACCGATCATGCCTACCTGCCTGTTATGGCTATCCGCCAAGGACGGGTAAAAAAAGCCATTGCTGGCGATATTGGGGAAGGTCCCTGCGAAGCGGCACGGAAAACGGTTCACAGCCATCACCTGGAAGATGTGATCTCTGTGCGCCTTGGCAGCGGACTGACGGTGATCCGTCCCGGTGAAGCAAACACGGTTGTCATTGCGGGCATGGGAGCCGGTACGATGGTAGAAATCCTTGACGCGGCACCGGAAGTCCTGGCGTCGCCCGCGCTCACGACACTCATCCTGCAGCCTATGAATGACAGCGAAAAACTGCGTCATTGGTGTGAACGATCTGGCTGGGGCATCTTGCGGGAAGAACTGGTTCAAGAAGGAGAGCGCATCTATGAAGTGCTCATCCTTCACAAAGATCCGTCCTTTCGTTATGAAGGACTGACCGACCTTGTCGGCAATGACCTTGTGCAGCACCGCCATCCGCTTCTTGAAACGTTTGTCCGCCGCCTTATCGCTAAGTATGACCGGCTTCTTTCCAGTATGGAAAAAAGTCCCAAAGCACGCCAAAGTAAACATTACCAAACATCCGTAGAGACGAAAAAACGATTGGAGGAAATCTTACATGGAAACGACTGTCAGTGACATCTGCGTCTTTATGAACGAATATGCATCCCTTACGTATGCGGAAAAATGGGATAATCCGGGCTTGCTCTTAGGTCATGTGGAAGCCCCGGTCCATAAGATCATGGTGGCCCTTGACCTGATGCCGGAAGTGGCCGAACAGGCCATTGAAGAAGAGGTGGATCTCATCATCACCCATCATCCTTTTTACTTCCATTTGCCTAGCTCCCTTGCCGTGACGGATACAAAGATGGAAGTCATGTATGAACTGATCAAGCATGATATTGCGGTCTATGCCGCCCATACCAATCTTGATGCTGCCCGCGGCGGCGTCAACGATGTCCTTGCGGACCGGCTGGGGCTGAACGATGTGACGGAAATTCCCCGTAAGGACTGTCCGGAGCAGGGACTTGCCCGCATTGGTGTCCTTGGTGAGCCGATGGAACTGAAGGATTTTGCGGCTTATGTGCGGGACCAGTTGGGCGCTGCCCATGTCACTTTTGCCGGCGGTGAGGAACCAGTCTATAAGGTCGCTGTTGTTGGTGGAGGCGGAGCTGACTTCATGGATGATGCCATGGCAGCTGGCGCGGATACGCTCGTTACAGGCGACGTAAAATATCATGTCGCCCAGAAGGCCCTCAACATGGGACTTAACCTTGTTGACGGTACGCACCAGCTGACGGAACTGCCCGTGGTGGAACATTTGGAAGACGTCCTCAATGCATGGTGTAAGGAATCGGGGCGGCATTTTGAGGTTATTCGTGCCCATGAGGACCTTGTCCTCCAAAGCATCTAAAGAAGGTGCTTTCATGATCAAAGATGTAAGACTTGGAAATGATCTGGAGCAGCCCTGCCTTGTCCGTCTGCAGAAGGTAGGCACAAGCTCCAATGGCAAGGCATACGCCCGAGGCCTTTTGGAAGATAACAGCGGAACCCTTCCCTTCATTTGCTTTGAAGCCGGTCCCATCAATCGCCTGCGCAGCATGGAGGGCCCGACGCCATTTATCATTGGGGGCCGTGTTGATGCCAATAAATATGCTTCCCCCATGGGCGGACAAAACCTGCAGGTCATCGTGCAGAAAGTTGTTCCTCCTGATGAGGAGACCGATTTATCCATGCTGCTGCCTAGAGGGTCCATCGACCTTGAGGCCTTGGAAGTGGAATTTCAGACCCTTATCGGCCGCATCCAGGATGAACCGCTTCAGCGTCTGGTCAAGCAGGTATTTTCTGGGAGGCGGTATGAACGGTTTCTTAGGAACCCAGCAGGAATGCGGCTTCATCATGCGTATGTAGGCGGCCTGCTGCATCATACGGTCTGTGTAGCCCGCTTAGCTCTCAGCATGGGCAAGACCATCGGTGGGGTGGACCTTGACCTCATCCTTGCTGGGGCCCTCCTGCATGATATCGGCAAGCTGCGGGAAATTTCCGCCGGCCTTGGCTTTCCCTATACAACGGAAGGCCGGCTCATGGGCCATATTTCCATGGGGGCCATGCTGATCAGCCGCATTGCGGAAAATATCCCGGACCTTTCCCGCATCCGTCTTGATGAGCTTCTTCATATCATCCTGTCCCATCATGGGGATCACGAAAAAGGTTCTCCCGTCTTTTGTGCGACGAAAGAAGCCTTTATTGTCCATTATGCCGATGAGACGGATGCCGTCCTGAACCAGTTCCAGACAGATGGAAAAGAAACCTGGGCTTTTAACAAGATGCTTCAGCGTTTCCTCGCGGTTAATCCTTTGGAGTGAGAAGAAAGAGAAGCTGCAAAGAAATGAGAAATCATTTCTTTGCAGCTTTTTTGGTGGGGGCAAGGTGCTGCCTGTCAGCGGACAGCACCGGCTAAGGCCGCTGGAGGCGGCTGGCTGAAAGACCTTACGGGAACGGCGCCAAACCATCCCTCTTCGAGGGTGGGCACCGAATTAAATCCGCCCTTAAACATGTTCTTCGGCTTTCCTCTGCGCTCCAAAGCAGCCTCAGAACCCTAGCGAGGAAGATTTTTCGATGGGTCAAAACCGCTGCGTGGGGAGCTTTTGCTCCATAGCCGGCCCTCGGTCCGTGTTATCGAAAAAAACAATTCGGCGCCCACGACCGATCGGGAGACGGTTTGGCGCCGGCCTTACAGTCTTTCTTCTTCTGGTCTTTTAATCCATTGCTTTTACAAATTCGGTTCAGATGGGTCCAATTGCGAGGAGCCCCCAGCCTCATCGACAAAAGAATTTTCTGTTGGATGCAGTTAACCGAAGCCCTCGGGTTTTTTCTATTTACATGATTCGAATGGGGCTCAGATTGGTCCAGATGCTAGGAAAAAAGCTGCAGGCTGACGACGTCATGCAACGAATGCCCCGTTCCGGTCTTTTCTTCCATTTGCTTTTTGCGAATTCGGTTCAGATGGGTTCAATTGCGAG
>UPXT01000070.1 GCA_900538365.1 uncultured Acidaminococcus sp.
ACCACAAGGGTTCGCTATGGATTTTTAAGTGTTCAACTTAATTATACAATCCGCCCTTTCTTTCCTCGTTTTTCATTAAAGGAAATGGATTCATGCTGCCGCCATATTATCGGAAAGATAAATGGCCCCCATCCGTTTTTTCAACGCCTTCTGTGATATAATGCCTCTATGATACCAAAGGGGGCGATGACCATCAGCACGAATGCAACATATATCCTCTTGGCCCTCATCGGGCTTTTGTGGGGATTCCAGCCCATTACGCTCAAATGGCTGCTCCCCCATTGGACGCCAGCAACCATTACGACCTTCCGATTCCTCGTCGTCGGGATGGTGATCCTCTTTTACCAATACTTCCGTCTCGGCCGGGACACGGCTAAGCTTTTCCCACGCAAGGCAGATTGGCCGTGGATTGTTTTTATGGGCATCAATGGACAGATGCTCAACTCCGTGCTCCAGTTCCACGGTCTCCAGTTTACGACAGTGACAAACAGCACCCTTATTACGGCTACGACACCAGCCATTACGTCGGTCTGCGTTTGCCTGATCCTCCACGAAACAGTGGCTGGGCATCCTGCTCTCCTTTGGCGGCGTCCTTGCAATCATCACCAAAGGGGATTTTGACATGATCCGCACCTTGAGCTTCAATGTAGGCGACGTCTTCTGTATTGCGTCCCAGTTAGCCTGGGCCTTTTACAGCCTTGCTTCCCGAAAGCTGACGGGCCACATGGACGTACTTACGGCCCTTGGTTGGTGCAGTCTTTGTGGAACAGCCGGAACCGCGATTTATGGGATTTTTTCACATACCCTTATCCTTTCCCCTCTGCCGCCTGTTCCCTTTCTTTCCTATCTTTATATCACCCTTTTTGGGGGAATTGCCGCCAACGTCTTTTGGAACATCGGCGTCAAGAACGTCGGTCCCAGCGTCAGTTCCGTCTTTTTGAACTTCACGCCCGTCATGGGAATGGTGGCCGGGTATCTTATTTTTGCAGATCCCATTGGACTGCTCCAGATTATCGGAGCAGGTGTGATTTTTGTAGGGGTGTATCTGACGACGCATGGTTGATCTTACGCGGAGCAAAGACCTCTCCGCTTTGATGAAGAACGTGAGCCCATTGCTTTAGAAAAGATTCTTCTGAAGCAATGGGCTCATGCCGTATCGCAGGAGATCCGTCTCACGATGGAGGACAGGGTCTGTTGTGGGTTTTCAGTTTTGAGTTGTAAGTTAAAACAGGAAGGCGCACAAGCCGAATAGAGCGGTACCGCTAAAGGATGCCTCCCAGATTTGCGTGGAAGTGCCTGCCAATTCATTCCTAGAACCATGGAAATAGCGGAAATTGCAAACGCGTAAAGATAGGCAGATTCCTGACGCTGCACTCCGGCGCGAGGCCATGAAAAGGCTGAAATGCCGTCGCCAAACCGCCCTTCGGAAAAGGGCGGAACTTAATCTTCATTAGGCATGTTTCTCGAACTTCCGCTGTCGCGCCTTTCCTTCCCATACAAATAATGGCATCCCAATTCCTTGGGATGCCATTATTTATTATTTCATTTAGCCGAGAATGCTTTTCTTGATCATCTGATTGACCATGCCCGGGTTGGCTTTGCCGCGGGATTTCTTCATGATCTGTCCAACAAGGAAGCCAATGGCTTTATCCTTACCCGCTTTGATATCGGCAACAGACTGCGGATTGGCAGCAAGGACTTCGTCGACCATGGCTTGGATAGCGCCAGCGTCACTCACCTGTTCAAGGCCCAGTTCCTTAACAAGGGCAGCCGGGGCTTTGTCGGTCTTGAGCATTTCCGCAAAGACTTTCTTGGCAAGCTTGCTTGAAAGGACGCCTTTGTTGATGAGGTTGACCATTTCCCCCAGATGGGTCGGAGAAACGGGGAAATCGCCAATGGTCACGTTATTGGCATTAAGATAAGCTGATACGTCACCGAGCATCCAGTTGGCTACGCTCTTGGCGTCTTCCGTTGCTTTGGCGGCTTCATCAAAGTAAGCGGCAAATTTCTTATCCGATACGATGAGTTCAGCATTGTATTCATCGAGGCCCTTTTCCTTCATGAGGCGGTCTTTCTTTGCATCAGGGAGTTCGGGCAGTTCGCTCTTGGCCTTTTTAATCCAGGCATCATCAATGATGATGGGTGCAAGGTCCGGTTCTGGGAAATAGCGATAATCATGGGCTTCTTCCTTGGAACGCATGGAAAAGGTCATGCCCTGGGCATCATCCCACGTACGGGTTTCCTGGACAACGTGACCGCCGTCTTCAAGGATCTCTTTCTGACGCTGGACTTCATACTCAATGGCCCGTTCCAAGGCTTTGAAGGAATTCAGGTTCTTGATTTCTGCACGGGTACCATATTCCTTGCTGCCTACAGGCATGATGGAGATATTGGCATCGCAGCGCATGGACCCTTCTTCCATCTTTCCATCGCAGACTTCCGTGTACTGCAGGTAGGAACGGAGTTTTTCCATATAAGCGCGGGCTTCAGCCGCACTTCTCATATCCGGTTCGGAAACGATTTCGATCAGGGGCACACCGGCACGGTTATAGTCAACAGCGGAAGAGTCACTCGTTGAAATGGTAGCACCGGAGTGGACGAGCTTCCCAGCATCTTCTTCCATATGGATTCTCGTAATGCCAATGCGCTTGGTTTCACCATTTACGTTGACATCGACATGACCGCCCAAAGCAATGGGCTGATAGAACTGGGAAATCTGGTAGGCTTTAGCAAGATCCGGATAGTAATAGTTTTTCCGGTCAAATTTGCTGTAGTGCTGGATATCGCAGTTGACGGCCAGAGCAAACCGCAGGGCAAATTCAACCATTTGCTTGTTCATGACCGGCAGAGCGCCAGGCATGCCAAGGCAGACAGGGCAGACATGGGTGTTCGGTTCGCTGCCAAAGGCAGTGGAGCAGGAGCAGAAAGCTTTGGTCTTCGTCTTCAGTTCGGCATGGACTTCAAGACCAATTACAGTAGTATATTCAGTCATTATTTCTTACCTCCCAGGGGCGCCACGGCTTTGTGAAATTCCGTAGCCTGTTCAAAGGTGTAAGCGGCGCGCAGCAGGGTTTCCTCGCCAAGCGGTTTACCGATGAGCTGGGCACCAACGGGCATGCCATCCACAAATCCGCAGGGAATGGAGATACCGGGCAGGCCGGCCATGTTGACCGGAATGGTCGTTACATCAAGCATATAGACCGTCAGGGGGTCCATCTTGGCATCAAGCGAATAGGCAACGACCGGGCTCGTCGGGGTAAGCAGGAGATCACAGGTCTCAAAGGCCTTCTGGTAATCCTGACGGATGAGGGTACGGACCTGCATGGCTTTATTGTAGTAAGCGTCGTAATAACCGGAGCTCAAAACGTAAGTCCCAAGCATAATGCGGCGGCGAACTTCCTCGCCAAAGCCTTCCGTACGGGTGGCAGCCATCATTTCCGGAGCCGATTTGGCCGAAAGATCGCGGAAGCCGTAACGAACACCGTCAAAACGGCCAAGGTTAGCCGAAGCTTCTGCCGGTGCGATGATATAATACGTGATGACGGCATATTCCGTATGAGGCAGGGAAACTTCAACGACTTTCGCGCCCAGTTCCTCATATTTTTTAGCCGTCAATTTGATCTGTTCAGCGACTTTGGGATCGGTCCCCTTGCCAAAGAACTCCTTCGGAAGGCCGATGACCATGTCCTTTACGTCCTGTTTCAGGGCTTTCGTGAAATCAGGCACAGGGACATTTGCACTGGTCGAATCGTGGGCGTCTACGCCGCAGATTGTGTTAAGGACAATCGCCGCATCGGTCACATCCTTCGTGATTGGCCCAATCTGGTCAAGGGAAGAAGCAAAGGCAATGCAGCCATAACGGGAAACACGGCCATAGGTCGGTTTGATCCCTACACAGCCATTGAAGGAAGCAGGCTGACGGATGGAACCGCCCGTATCACTGCCAAGGGACCAAATGGCTTCGCCAGCTGCAATGGCAGCGGCACTGCCGCCGGAAGAACCGCCCGGTACGCGGGTAAGGTCCCAAGGGTTCGACGTGGCTTTGAAATAACTTGTTTCCGTCGTGGAACCCATGGCAAATTCATCCATGTTGGTCTTACCGATAAAGACCGTATCATCCTTACGGAGATTTTCAATGACGTGGGCATCGTAGACGGGCTGAAAGTTTTCCAGGATCTTTGAAGCACACGTCAGGCGCATACCCTTGAGGCTGATATTGTCCTTGATGGCGCCGGGAATCCCCGTCAGCGGCTTAATGGCCTCACCGGCGGCAATCTTCTGATCGACTTCGCGGGCTTTCTTCAGGGCCCCTTCTTTATCCAAGGTAATGTATGCATTGACACTGTCTTCGACTTTGTCAATGCGGTCAAAGACTTTTTCGGTCAGTTCCACGGAGCTGATTTCTTTTTTGGTCAGCTTCTCATGGAGATCGTGAACAGTTTCATTATATAACGTCACAGTGCTTCCTCCTCTTATTCGATGACGCGGGGTACCTTAAAGCCGCCATCATGTTCTTCCGGTGCATTTTTCATGGCGTCCTCGTGGGAGAGCCCTTCTTGGGGCACATCTTCACGGAAGACATTGCTCGTCGGAAGGACATAAGGAGAAGGTTCAATTCCCGTCGTATCGACTTGTTTCAGGATTTCCGCATAATTGAGGATCTGGTTGAACTGGTCCTCGAATTTTTCCAGCTCATCTGCCGGCACATTGAGTCTCGACAGAGTTGCGATATGTTTGACATCTTTCGCTGTAATACTCATGGTCTCACCGCCTGTCTATACTTTTAACATCTAATGATTATATCACATGAAGGGACGTGTGAACATCCCCCGCCCCGCCTTGTATGTGTCAACATTTTCTCGGGAGACCCATATAAGATTGTGTTGCAGCTTA
>UPXT01000071.1 GCA_900538365.1 uncultured Acidaminococcus sp.
GTCGCTATGGATTTTTGTTTTTGATTAACTGTTCAACTTCATTTTACAACGAACCTTTTTTATTTTACCATATTTCATGGATTTGACACGGAAAATCTATAAAAATTCTCCATTTTGCTGTAAAATGGAACCATCTGAAAACAATTCTATCAATTTTGTTGCAGAAAAGGGAGCGATGCAGATGGAGAACCTCTTTCAGTGGATCAATTCGGTCCTTAAGTTTGTTGGCCCCCTCAGTGATTTTTTCTGGGACGTGCCGACGATGATTCCTGCCTATAAGTCCCTGCCCATCTTGGGCTCTTTTTCCCTTGCTATCGTGCTGCTAATGGGAAGTGGGATCTACTTTACCCTGCGTCTTGGCTTTATCCAAGTAAAAGGTCTGCCGCGGGCCATTCGCCTCATGGCGCATAATAAAGCCGATACGGGGATTTCTCCTGTTGCCGCCTTTATGCTGAGCTCTGCCATGCGTGTTGGCCCGGGCAATATCCTTGGCGTCACAGGGGCCATTTCCGTTGGGGGTCCGGGGGCCATCTTTTGGATGTGGGTATCCGGCTTTTTCGGTATGGCTACGGCTTTTGTTGAAGGAACGCTGGCCCAGCTCTTCAAGGAGCGGAAAAGTCAGGAATTTGTCGGCGGTCTTCCTTTTTACGGCAGTGCCCTTCTTAAAGGAAGTTCTGCTGTAGGAATCTTCCTTTCGGGCCTTTATATTTTCTACGCTTTGGGCTGTCTGCCTGCCCAAGGATATAATGTCGTCTCTTCTCTTGGCACCATGGCCGAGATCGTGACAGGTAGTTCCATTGCCACACAATCGGCCTTCTATTATGCGGCGGCAGCTATTGTCATTGGCCTTACGGCCATCCTGACTTTTGGCGGCATTCGAAAGGTCACGAAAGTAACGGACCGTATGGTTCCTGTCATGGCGGTTATCTATGTAGGGACGACGCTGCTTCTCATTGCGGTAAACCTTGACAGCGTACCCTATTTCTTTTGTTCGGTACTGGAAGGCGCCTTTACGCCGGCGGCCATTTTTGGCGGAACCTTTGGGACTGTCTTGGTCCAAGGCGTCAAGCGCGGCCTCATGTCAAACGAAGCCGGTCAGGGAACCATTACGATGAGTGCCGCCGCAGCCGATGACAGCCATCCCTGTGAACAAGGACTCCTTTCTGCGCTCGGCGTCTTTCTTGATACGCATATCATCTGCACCATGACGGGTTTTATCGTCATCATGGCCCATGCTTGGGATAAGGATCCCGCCCTTTGGCAGGATGCAGGAAAGCTCCCGAAATACCTTCTTTCTGTTTCGGAACTGGTCCCGACAGCGACCTTCCACGCCGCAGTCAATTTTGCCCTGACGCTTTGCTTCTGTCTATTTGCCTATACCTGCCTTGTGGGCATGATTTCCTTTTCGGAAATTGCGGCTGCCCGTATGGGAAAAAGTCAGGGCCTTTTCATAACGGTCCGCATTCTTGCCCTAGGCGTTGCCCTTTTCGGCGTCCTGGTCAATATTGCAGGCTATGATCTGGGAAACCTCTGGGCTTTCTCGGATCTTGCCAATATCATCCTTTGCTATGTCAACGTGCCGCTTCTTTACCGTGGCTTTGCCTATGTCCTAAAGAGCAAAGAACACTTTGTAAGCGGCAGTACGGAGCCTTTTGACGGCGGCCTCCTTGGGATCCATACGCCATGCTGGCCCCGTGATTCCCATAAAGGGTAAGGCAGGTATTCATGCGCTATCCCTTTCTTGACGCCCTGCGCGGGTTTTCCATCTGCTCCATGACGCTCTACCACCTGCTGTGGGATGCCGTCTATTTGGGCGGCTGCAGCCTTCCTTGGTATGAAGGAACGGCGGGGTACCTTTGGCAGCAGAGCATCTGCTGGGTCTTCATCGCTGTGAGCGGGGCGGCGCTTGCCCTTGAAATCAAAAAGAAAGGACGGAAAAGGACGGCGAAAAGCCGTCTCGTCCTTGTGGGGTGGGGGTCAGCCATCACCTTTGTGACGCGGCAGGCCATGCCCCATGAACCCATTTATTTTGGCGTGCTTTTCTTCCTTGGTGCAGCGTCCCTGCTGACGCTTTGCCTTTGGCCTGTCATGGAGAAAAAGCCCAGAGGCGCAGCTATTTTCTGCGGCGCCCTCTTTTTCTTTTTGCGCAACGCGCCGCGGGGGAGTTGGGGCTTTGAACGGATGGTGGGTCCTGCCTTACCGGCGGCACTTACCCGATTCGGTCTTTTCAGTGCCTTTTGGGGGTTCCCGCCAAGGGACTTTTATTCGTCGGATTATTTTCCTATGGTTCCCTGGTGGGGCCTTTTTGGGGCTGCTTCTGCCGTGGGAGCCTTGTGGCTCAAAGAAGGATTCATACCGAACCTTTTGCAAAAAGACATCCCTTTTCTGCGCAAATTGGGCAGAAAGTCCCTATGGATCTATCTGCTGCATCAGCCGGTCATCATGGGGCTGTTGTGGGGGATGGAATTGATTACGTTTTAACTCGGAGCACAAATCGCTCGGATTCCATGTGGCGGCGTGCCTTCCTTGCTTGAGAACAGATTCTTATGAGCGCAAGGAAGGTATGACGATTCGTAAGAACTCACGTTCCACAATCTCATGTTAAAGACGCCTGAAAAATGGAGCCCTTGGGCGAGGCACTTCTTGGAATTTTTTTGGTTTTTTAGAGGAACCCTGATTCGCCTGAGGCCCATATCGGCCCATCGGCGTTGTCAAAAAGACTCAGGTTTCCTCGCGGTATGGAACATTCGTTGTACGGCGTCGCCAGTCTAATTTGCGTTTTTCCTAGCATCTGGCCCAATCTGGAGCCATACCCCAAAAAGCTAAATAGAAACAAGAACGGAAGGGAAAAACAAGACGAACCTTTCTGCATCGCTTTGGTAAGGCGGAACGGCTTTTTTCGTTTCTAAGGTAAAAGACCTTAACGCAAGAGACCGTGAAATAAAGACCAAAAGATAAGCCCTAAACTGAACGTCAATCTGGGTTCAGTCTAGGGCTTATTGTGTTGATTTGACTTTTGTAAGAGGCGAATCTTTTGAAATATAAGGAAAGGATAATGGATGGAACGACGGCCTTCGTCTTTTCCCTCTGAACTGGGTGCAAGGCCTCGATCCTCCTTTGCCAAGGCGGTAAGCGCATCGCTGAACGATTCGCAAGTTTCCATGTGCCTTAGAAAAAGCAAAGGAAGAGCTCGTGCAGGGCGCTTATCCAGGGAGCGTTCTGATGCGAAACAGCAGAGAGCGAGCCCTTTTCTTTTCCTTACTTTCCTGCGGCCACTTCGCGCAAGGCTTCACCCATGCGGCGGATGCCTTCTTTAATACGGTCATCTGGCATATTGGAGTAGTTGATGCGCATATGACGGTCGCTCTTTGTTGTCGGGTAGAAGAATTCCCCGAGGACGCCGGCGACATTCTTTTCAATGCATTTATCAAAGACTTTGCGGGCCGAGACCCCTTCTGGGAAGGTGAGCCACAGGAAGAGGCCGCCTTCAGGATGGGTCCAGGTTGTGCCGTCGGTAAATTCTTTTTCCATGCACTGGATGATGAGGTCGCGGCGATGACCATAAAGGGCATTGATTTCCCTTACATGTTCATCCAGGCTGAATTCGTCCATATAGCGGTCAATGATGGCCTGATCAAAAGCGGACGAATGAAGGTCCGCACTTTGCTTGACTTTGACGAACTGGGGCATGATTTCCGTGGAGCAGGCCAGCCAGCCGATACGCAGGCCCGGGCAGAAGGTCTTGGAGAAGGTGCCCATGCCCATGACCTGACCGCGCTGATCCATGCTGAGGAGCGAGGGATTTGTCGTCCCTTCGTAACGAAGTTCCCCATAGGGGTTATCTTCCAGAACAGGGATGTCATATTTTGCCATGATTTCCATGAAGGCTTTGCGGCGTTCCACAGGCCAGCAGATGCCCGTCGGGTTCTGGAAGTCGGTAATGACATATACAAGCTTGACATTTTCCGTCGTTTCAAGGATCTCTTCGAGTGCTTCCGGAATCATGCCCTTATCATCGGTCGGGACTTCCTTGAATGTGCATTCGTAAGCCTTGAAAGCGTTGATGGCGGCAAGATAGGTCGGAGCTTCCATGAGGACCACGTCGCCAGGGTTCAGGAAAATCTTGCCGGCCATATCAAGGTTCTGTTGGGAACCTGTTGTAATCAGGATGTTTTCCATCTTGAGGTCGGATTTATAAATCTTGTTCATGCGGTCAGCAATCTTCTGACGCAGGGTGGGCCGGCCTTCGGTCGTTGCATACTGGAGGACCTTGCGGCCTTCGTCGGCGCAGACTTCCTGGGCAACCTTACTGATTTCATCAACCGGGAAAAGTTCCGGTGCTGGAAGCCCCCCGGCAAAGGAGATAACTTCCGGACGCTGGGTTACTTTCAGGATTTCACGGACGGCCGATGCTTTCATGCCGGCCATGCGGCTTGCTAATTGGTACTTCATAGTTTTTCAAACCCCTCTCAAATACATAGTAACGATGATTGCACTTTGTATGCAATCCATAGTTATGTCATGAATGACTCTATTTTATTCCTCCTCGTTACAATAGTCAATTAAAAATATAGCAATCTACCCATAATGTAAAAGAAAGAAAAAAACGTATCTAAAGAAGGAGTTTCGTCGTCGCTATAAGGACAGTCCTTGGGAGGGCACTAAGCGTAAAATGTTTCTCGGTAGGGAAAAATAGTCCTTGCAAAATAAAGGG
>UPXT01000072.1 GCA_900538365.1 uncultured Acidaminococcus sp.
TGCTATTGAGTGTGTTTCTTGATTATAGTTGTTCAAATTCAACTTGCAATTTACCAAAAGTTTCTGATTTTATTTTATGCTCAGAAGAACTATAAGTAAACGTTGTTATAATAATGTTTGTTATAAGTAAAACTACTATCAAAGATTCCATGAAATAAACTCATTGCATTCCAACATTAACTATTTGCCGCAATCAGGCACATGAGATTCCCGAAATACCCATTCCCGATACATGGATATCCAGCCTTCTATGATATAATAGCGTTACCACGAAGATTAAATATCCATCACTTATATAAAGGTGGTTTTATTATGTCAGGTTCATCCTATGCCTTTCCCTATAACGAAAAAGACCCAAAGAGCATCGAACGCTACGGCAAAGAGATGATTGGAAAGACGTTCCAGGACATCTTTGATGAGCACAATGAATTTGCCTTATCCGAAGACCATGATGCTTTTCTCGATAATTCCTATGTGAAAAGCCATAAAAAGAAGGATTACAAAGGCGGATTAGGAAATCTTGTTGAAGAATGCCACTTTCGCTACAAGGCAAACAGCGACTCCCATGCTGATTTCCCCGATGCAGGCGTTGAGCTCAAGGTCACGCCTTACAAAAAGGATTCAAAGGGCCTTTATAAAGCAAAGGAACGGCTGATCCTCACGATGATTGATTACATCAATATCGTCAAGGAAAAGTCGTTCCACGAAAGCCATGTTTGGAAGAAATGTCATCTCATGCTCCTTGTTTGGTATCTCTATGAGAAGAACAAGGACAAGATGGATTACAAAATCAATTTCGTCGATCTTTTTACACCGACGAAAGAAGACCAGAAAATCATGGAAGAAGATTACAATAAGATTCTCGCAAAAATCAGGGCAGGAAAGGCTCATGAACTTTCGGAAGGAGATACGCTCTACCTCGGAGCCGCAACGAAAGCGGCCAATTCCACCATCCGCCGCGAGCAGCCTTTCAGTGACGTTCCGGCAAAACCCCGTGCCTTTTCGCTGAAAAACTCCTATATGACCTATGTCCTGAATAGTTTCTTCATTAACCGCAAGGGTGCTGCAGAATCCATCACAAAGGGACAGGCTGTCAGCCATTTCGAGCAGTACATCATCGATAAAATTACAGCCTATAAAGGGCTATCCGTAAAGGAACTCTGCGAGAAGTTTGACCTCAATCCAAAGGCCAAGAACTGCGAGTCTGCCATCGCTTTCCGAATCCTTGGCGTCAAAGGAAACCGAGCCGAGGAATTCGAGAAGGCCAATATCATCGTCAAGGCCATCCGGCTTGAAAAAAACGGAACCATCAAGCAAAGCATGTCCTTCCCCACTTTTAGGTTCAAGGAACTGGCCAAAGAGACCTGGGATGATTCCACCTTTGGCAATTATTTACGGGAAACTCGGTTCTTCTTCGTCGTTTACCAAGATATGGAAGATAAAGGATTTGTCCTTAAAGGCTGCCAGTTCTGGAACATTCCATATGATGACCTGGAAGGAAATGTCCGGGAAGTTTGGCAGAAAACGCATGATATGATTGCCCGGGGACTCAAATTCGAATATAAGGATGGCACCTACACCAGTGAGCTTCCAAAACAAAAGGACAATCCCGTAGCCCATGTGCGTCCCCATGGTCGGAACAATTCCGATACATATGAATTGCCGGATGGTCGGCAATATCCCAAGCAGTGTTTCTGGCTTAACCGCAAGTACATCCTCTCCCAACTGGACGAAAAGCTCAAGGAATAAGGAAAGACCCTAGGACCTTATTTGGCCCCAGGGTCTTTTTCCATTGCAAAGATACGGTTCATGGTTTCAGCCATTTTCTGGACGGCGCCTACGACAAGGGCATTGCCCATGCAGAAAAAGCGCATCCGTTCCGACATGCCCGTATTGGTCCACTCGTCATCAAAGCCTTGGATTCGCTCCGCTTCGACAGGTGTCAGAAGGCGAAGACGTTTGGTATCCGGATCTTCGATGACGTGGGTGCTCCGATTGGTCGTACTCTCGCTGGTGAGCATGGTCCGTGCCGGTCGGTCCAAAGGATCCGGAAAAGCGATGGGGCCTTCGGAAAATACATATTTATGGCCATTCCGAGCCGTCCGTTCAATCTTCTTAGCACCTTTGAGATAATCCCATTTATCAATCTTATCGCCAAGATAGTATTTTTCGGGGACATTATGTTGGACAATGTCCCGCAGCAAGGTCGGTTCCATTTCCACCGGTTTTGATTCACCCGTAAAGATGGTCCCATCCCGCATGATTCCCGTATTGCGGAAAGCAAACTGGAAGGTTTCGGAGACCGTTGCAATATCATGGCTTTCAAAGGTCGTCGAAAAGATTTCCGGGATTTCCTTGATGGGGAACGTCGATGCAAAGAAGCCCGACTTTCCAAGAATTTCTTCCACGGGCACATCCTCCCCACTTGTTCCATACCGGGTATCATTCCGATAGGCAAAGATGAAGGTACGCCGTCTCCTTTGGGCAAAGCCGTATTCAGCGGCATTGACGACACGCCATTCCACGCTATACCCTTCAGAATCAAAGCAGGAAAGGATGATGCCAAAATCACGTCCGCGCTGGCTTGCCGGTGATTTCAGCAGGCGGTCCACATTTTCAAGGAGCACAAAAGACGGATGTTTGGTCTTCAAGACATCGTAAATCTGCCACCAAAGGACCCCCTTCTTCCCTTGGATTCCTGTGGCACCGGTTCGCGCAACAGAATAGTCCTGGCAGGGGAAACCCCCGACAAGAAGATTATGATCTGGGATGGTCGACTTATCGACAGCGGCAATATCCACGTTGACGTGGTTAGGGCTTTTCCCGAAATGAGCGCAGTAGCAGTCAAAGGCATCCTGGCTTTTCCGGCCCGGTTCCCACTGATTTGCCCACACCGTCTTCCAATCCTTGGAATTTTTTTCAAAGGCAAGGCGAAAGCCGCCTACACCTGCAAAGAGTTCACATATGGTCTTTTGCATCATGTTTTGTCCTTTTCTCAATCGTCTAAAATGACATGGATATATTTTAACACAACTGTTCGGATAGATCAAGGGTTTTACTGGGCCTTTCGTTCCCCATGACATCGTACTATAATGGGGAAAAAGGGGGAGGTGATGGCATGACGAAGGAAAAGCTGATTACAACACCGGAACGGTCAAAAATCATGAGCCGGATTCACGGGAAAAATACGACGCCCGAAAGGATGCTGCGAAAAGCCCTTTGGTCCCATGGAATCCGCTACCGCAAGAATTACCGAGATCTCCCGGGATCCCCGGATATTGCCATCACAAGATATTGGATTGCCATCTTTGTCGACGGGGACTTTTGGCACGCAAGAGGTCATCAAGACAACCCTGGAGAGCAAATCAAGAACAATAAGGAATTTTGGTCAAAAAAGCTCCGCCGCAACGTAGAGCGGGACAAGGATAACGATGCAGCCCTCACAGACCTGGGCTGGCTAGTCCTCCATTTCTGGGAAAGCGACATCAAGAGGAATCTGGATGATTGTGTGAAGACAGTCCTGGAATATTGCGGACGAATAAAATAAGGACGCTTCTGTGCTTTTTACAGGAGCGTCCTTATTCTTTCCCACTCTTTTCCAAAACCTTTCTATCTATTTTCTGACAAATTAGTTATAATTGACTTATCAAGTTCAAATTTTTCATTTCCTATCATAAAGGAGGTTCCCTATGCTGATGCTATCTGACATCTATGAGGCTCAAAAACGGCTTTCCCCTTATGTATTCCGCACGCCTGTGATCCGTCTGAAGGCCCTTGATGAAGCGCTTCACTGCAAAGTATACGTTAAGGCGGAGAACATGCAGAAAATCAATGCGTTCAAGATTCGCGGGGCGCTCAATAAAGCGCTGCAGCTTTCACCGGAGACGCTCAAAAATGGCATTGTGACGGCGTCAAGCGGGAACCACGGTCGTGGAGTCGCTTTCGCAGGAAAGCTGCTCGGCGTACCGGTAACAGTCGTCATGCCAGAACACGCACCGGAAGTGAAAAAAGCTGCCATTAAAGCCCTAGGCGCAGAGATTGTGCTTTGCGAAAAGTCCCAGCGTTTCATCATTGCTGAACGGATTACAAAAGAAAAAGGAGCCTGCTTCATCCATCCTTTCGATGATTATGATGTCATGGCGGGTCAAGGAACGGCAGGTCTTGAAATGATGAACCAGCTTCCAAAGGTGGACAAGGTTATCGTGCCTGTTGGAGGCGGCGGTCTCATCAGCGGCATTGCAACAGCCATCAAGGGAACGGCTCTTTTTTTTACTCGGAGCACAAATCGCTCCGATTCGATGAAATTATATGCCCCCATTGCTTAAGAAAGGATTCTTTTGAGAGCAATGGGGGCATGATGTTTCGTAAAAAGTTACGTACCACAATTTCATTTTTAAGACGCCCGAAATATGCCTTCGTCGGTCCCTTTTGAGTCAGCCCAACAATCGGGCTGATTTGATGAAGCACGTGAGGTCATTACTTGAAAAAGATTTTGAGGAAACAATGACCTCATGGCCTATCGTAGGATGGACCGTCCCACGTTTG
>UPXT01000073.1 GCA_900538365.1 uncultured Acidaminococcus sp.
CAAAAGATTTCCTGTATGTCTTTTTATATGTCCTATTTCATTTTACAATTAACCAATAAAAACTAAAAACCTTTTTTTCTAAAAATCGGTTGACATAATATACTGAAATGCCTATACTATACCCATAAACTTAACAGTTGATAGAGGCGCGGGAACGATGAGTACTTTCCAGAGGGACACCGTTGAAGGAAAGGAAAGGCCAACCGCCGAAGTGGCCCGCTGGGTACAGGGGGCTGCTGGGATGCCGGCAAACAGCGGGCATACTGTCGCCAGTCTTTGGTGGAGCGCTATCGGTAATAAATGAGCAAGGCCTGCTGATGTGGGCTTTATTGTTACGGTTATTGGGAGCGTTCTCAATGACCGTATTTTTGTAAATGAAGAAAGGATGGAGCCAATGATTAAAGTGCTGGTCAATGGAGCCCTTGGCAAGATGGGATCCACTGTTGTTCGAACGGTTCTTCAGCAAGAGGATATGGAACTGGTTTCTGCTGTCGATGTCCATGGTGCAGATAAGACCGTGGAAGGCGTTTCCGTGGAAGCGAATTTAAAGGAAGCCCTCGTTAAACATAAACCGGATGTTGTGGTTGACTTTACGCGTCCCGATGTTGTTATGGACAGCCTGCGGTTCATCACCAGTCAGGGTGTCAACGCAGTTGTCGGGACGACAGGATTTTCCCCGGAAGATCTTGAGGAAGTCAAGGGGCTTGCTGAAAAAAATGGTGTCGGCGTCCTCATTTGTCCGAACTTTGCCATTGGTGCTGTTTTGATGATGAAAGCAGCGGAAGAGATTGCCAAATACTTGCCCCAAGTGGAAATCATCGAACTTCATCATGATCAAAAACTCGATGCACCGTCTGGGACCGCCATACTTACGGCTCAGAAGCTTGCTAAGGCCCGCGGCGGTTATGTGTCCCAGGGCAGGGAAGACGAAACGGAGAAGCTGGCGCATGTACGGGGCGGCAATTATGAAGGCATGCGCATTCACAGCGTGCGGCTGCCGGGTTTTGTCGCCAGTCAGGAAATTATCTTCGGCAGCATGGGCGAACGCCTCATCATCCGCAATGATTCTATCAACCGTGACTGCTACATGCCCGGTGTCATGTTGGGGTGCCGGACCATGGTCAAACGTAGAGGCCTTGTGTACGGACTGGATGCAATTTTATAAGGAAGCGTTTTTAACTTGAAAGAGGGGTAATGATTATGAAGGAATATAATCTGGCAATCTTAGGTGCGACTGGTGCGGTGGGGCAGGAATTTATCAATCTGCTCAATGAACGGGATTTCCCTTTTAAGAACCTGAAACTCTTGGCTTCTGCACGCAGTGCAGGCAAAGAACTGACGGTTCGGGGCAAAACCTATAAAGTCGAAGAAGCAAAGGCTGATTCCTTCAATGGTGTCGATGTTGCCCTGTTTGCCGGCGGTTCGATCAGCAAGACTTTTGCTCCGATTGCAGTTAAGGCAGGGGCCGTTGTCATTGACAATTCCAGCACCTATCGCATGGACCCGGAGGTTCCTCTGATTGTGCCGGAAGTCAATCCTCAGGATATCACTAAGCATAAGGGCATTATTGCCAACCCGAACTGCTCAACCATCATCATGGTTATGGCCCTGAAACCGATCTACGACCTTGCCCGCATTAAAAGGATTATCGTATCCACTTATCAGGCTGCCTCCGGCGCTGGTAAGGACGGCCTTGATGAACTGGAACGCCAGATCAAGGAAGCCGCTGCCGGTAAGGAAATGACCGCTCACATCTTTCCCAGTGCAAGTGCTGCCAAGCATTTCCCGCTGGCCTTGAATCTTGTACCTCAGATTGATGTCTTCCTTGATAACCTTTATACCAAGGAAGAAATGAAGATGGTCAATGAAACCAAAAAGATTTTTTCCGATCCGGAAATGCGTATTACGGCGACAACGGTCCGTGTTCCTGTGTACCGCAGCCATAGTGAATCTGTCAATGTGGAACTTGAACATGATGTGGAGCTTTTTGATATCCGCAAGGCACTCAGTCAGTTCCCCGGTGTTGTCCTTCAAGACGATCCCTCCCAGCAGATCTATCCGATGCCGCTTTACACCTCGGGCCTCAATGATGTTTATGTCGGCCGCCTGAGACGGGATGAATCGGCTGACAGAAGCTTCAAC
The DNA here is from genome assembly GCA_900538365.1 of uncultured Acidaminococcus sp. GTDB lineage: Bacteria > Bacillota > Negativicutes > Acidaminococcales > Acidaminococcaceae > Acidaminococcus. Next base: position 2,143 of record UPXT01000073.1, read on the forward strand.
TTCTGGTGTGTTGGAGATCAAATCCGCAAAGGGGCTGCACTCAACACGCTCCAGATTGCGGAAACCATGGTCAAGAATAACTGGCTCTAAGAGGAGGCCCTTCGCAGATGAAAATCATCGTACAAAAATTCGGCGGAACGAGTGTGGCTACACCCCAGACCCGTCAGCTCGTTGTCAAGAAAGTAAAGGAAGCCGTCGATGCGGGCTATGCTCCCATTGTCGTTGTTTCTGCCATGGGGCGCAGAGGGGATCCGTATGCAACGGATACGCTGATTGAAATGCTCCGTTCCGTCAATCCTGACCCGGATGTGCATGAACTGGACCTTATGATGGCCTGTGGGGAAATCATTTCCTCGACGGTCATGGCTTCCATCTTGCAGAAAGAAGGCTTCAAGGCCAAGGCCCTGACCGGTGGACAGGCCGGTATGGTGACGGATGGCAATTTTGGCAATGCCAAGATCAAGACGGTCCATCCCAAGACACTGAAAACCCTTGTCGAACAAGGCATTATTCCTGTCATCTGTGGATTCCAAGGTGTCACCGATATGGACGGCAGCATCACTACCTTGGGACGCGGCGGCAGTGATACGTCAGCCGCGGCTTTCGGGGTTGCCGTAGATGCTGAAAAAGTAGAAATCTATACAGATGTCGATGGCGTCATGACGGCTGACCCCCGCATTGTTTCCGATGCCAAGATCATCAAGCAGATTTCCTATGATGAAATCCGTGAAATGGCGCACCAAGGGGCCAAGGTTATCCATCCGCGTGCTGTTGAGATTGTCATGCGCTATGGGGTCCCCATGGTTGTAAAGAGCACATTTTCGGATGCGCCGGGTACCCTTATTACAACCGATGACAAGATCGATACCCTGGAAAGTCAGGATGATGTTGAAACCAATCATGCCAGTGGGGTTGCCAGCCTTAAGGATCTTTCCTTCTTTCAAGTGGACCTGTCTCAGGATACATCCAACAATGGCAGCCGTGTCTTTGAAGATTTGGCTTCTCACGGCGTCAGCATTGGGAGTTTGAGCTTCCAGCCGCAATCTCTTATGTTTGCGGTCTATACCGTCAATGCCCCGAAAGCGGAGGAAGTCCTCAAAGCTAAGGGATACCATTATACCTTGACCAAGGAATGTGGCAAGGTGACGGTCGTGGGTACCCATATGGGGGGTACGCCCGGTGTCATGGCTCGTTTTGTTGGAGCCCTTACGGCAGCGGGAGTAAAAATCCTGCAGACAACCGATTCTGATAACCTTGTTTCGGCCATTATCGAAGAACGCGACGTGAAGACCGCAGTCCGCGCCCTTCACAGCGCATTTGCAACCCAGGAAGGAGAATAGTCTCATGAAGCCATATTTTGGACGCCTTATCACTGCAATGATTACTTTTTTCCACGAAGATGGATCCCTTAATGCTGAAGGAACTGCCGAATTTGCGTCCTGGCTTGTCGATCACGGTTCGGATGCCATTCTGGTCGCTGGTACAAGCGGCGAAGCGCCAACCCTGACCTATGATGAGAAGAAGGAACTGTTTACGGCTGTTATCAATAAGCTTGGCGGCCGCGCTCCGGTTATTGTTGGGACTGGATCCAATGACACGGCCCAGACCCTCTTAATGAACAAACTTGCCGAAGAAGTCGGCGCCGACGGCGTTCTCGTTGTTGGACCTTTTTATAACAAACCTTCCCAGGAAGGGTTCTATCAGCATTTCAAGACAGTTGCTGAGCATACCCAATTACCTATCCTGGTCTATAATGTCCCTGGCCGTACGGGGACCAATATCAAGCCGCTTACCATGGCCCGGCTAGTCAAGGATTGCCCCAATATCGTAGGCATCAAGGAAGCTGCTGGAAACGTTTCCCAAGTCGCAGAGCTTTATCGCATCATGCCGGAGAATTTTTCTATTTACAGTGGAGATGACGGTCTGACCCTGCCCTTTTTTGCAGTCGGCGCCTGCGGGCTTATTTCTGTTCGCAGCAATGTAGGTGGAGAGCTTCTGCAGGATTTGATGCAAAGCTTTGAAAAAGGGGACGTGGCCCGGGCACGGGAGCTCAATAAGATCATGGTTCCCCAAGCTGATTCCATGTTCCTTGTCAGCAATCCCATTCCTATCAAGGAAGCCGTTGGATTGATGACCCCCTTTACTCCGGGTCCTTATCGTCTGCCGCTTTGCCCTATGACGGCAGAGGAACGCCAGATGGTTCGCAAGGCCTGGAAAGAAACGGGATTACTGAAGTAGGATGATGGCGCTGTCATGATTGGCAGCGTCATTTTTGTTTCACAGGGAGTTCATGACTAAGCGTAAAATGTTTCTCGGTAGGGAAAAATAGTCCTTGCAAAATAAAGGG
>UPXT01000074.1 GCA_900538365.1 uncultured Acidaminococcus sp.
AGAGGACACGCACCTGGACGGTCACTTTAGCGCCCCAAAATAAATTATAGAACCAGTTTTTCCCAGCGTTTTTTACAGCATGATTTCGCCTTGGAAGTCTTCTTCTTTTTTTACCTCTTTTGCTGGGGCGGGTGTCTTGCTGGTCTTGATATTTTCAACAAAAAGCAGGAGACGGTTCGTGACGTTGACATCGCTGACGCCGCTGTCAAAGTCCAGGCTTAGGAGGTTCATTTCCGGATAAAGGGTCTTGACCTTCTTTTCAATGCCTTTGGCGATGATGTGGTTGGCAATGCAGCCAAAGGGCTGAAGACTGATGACGTTGGGAACTCCTCTTTTGGCAAATCCAACAACTTCCGCCGGCAGCAGCCAGCCTTCTCCAAACTGGGCAGCCATATTGATGATGCCCTTACCGTCATTGGCCATCTCGTAGATGTCTTCAAAGGGAGTGAAATAGGGGAAGGTGCGGCCAATCTTGTTGATCTTGTCGATGATCTTGACAATTTGGAGATAGACAAAATCCACCAGGAGATGGGGAATCCGATCATGTTTGAGGTCAAATTTATCATTGGTCAGCCGATTGACGAAGGCCTGCATGAAGAAGGGTGTCATAAGGGGCGGGATTACCTCGATGTGATGGTCCATGAGCCAGCCCGTGATGTTTTTGTGGGCAAAGGCGTTGAACTTGAGGTAGATTTCTCCAACGATCCCAACTTGTGGCAGTCTTACATTGGGCTTGACGGCATCTGTAAATTCCTGGGCCGCTTCCTTGAGCAGCTTTAAAAGGCCCTTGGAATGGTTCTTTTCGATTTGCGTTTTGGCGAGGTCGAGGTACTTGCTACGCAGTTTTTCTGCCAGTCCTTTTTTCTTTTCGCGGACGACTGCAGCATGATAGAATTTTGACAGGCAGTCTGAGAAGAGAATGGTTGTAACCGTAATCTTAGCGATCTTCAGCCAATTGATATGGAAGCCGGGCTGATCGTTTTGGATACTGCTGCTCGTTGCAAGGGAAATGACGGGAACATCCTTGAACCCTGCCGAAATGAGGGCGTGCTTGATCAAGCCGAAGTAGTTTGAAGCTCGGCACTGACCGCCCGTCTGGGTAATGGCAACGGCCGTCTTTTGAAGATCATATTTCCCTGATTTCAAGGCCTCCACGAAATCTCCCACAACAAGGGTTGCCGGGTAGCAGACCTCATTGTTGGCAAACCGCAGGCCCATGTCGGCGGATAGACCCGTGCTTTGGGGCAGGGTCTCCACGTGGTAGCCCAAAACCTTCATGACAGACGGAATGAGCGGTGACAAGGTGGGGGTAAAGTACGGCGTCAGGATGGTATAGTCCTTCATGCTCTTTTCAAAGCGCGGCGTGTCGACAAAGGCTTCTGTACGGAGTTTGCTGTCTTCGTTGTACCGAATGCTTTCCACAACGGAGCGGATGCGAAGCTTCAGGGATCCGATGTTCGATACATCATCGATTTTGAGGAGCGTCAAGGCTTTTCCATGGCGCTGCAAAAGTCCGCGGATTTCATCTTGGAGGAAAGCGTCAGGTCCGCATCCAAAGCTCGTCATTTCCATAAAGTGGACAGTGTTGTCCTGACGGGCTGCCCAGTCGGCGGATTTTAGGATACGGTTGATGTAGGCCCACTGCTTGATGAGGTACGTATCGTTGATCTCGATGGATTCATTGCCCCGTACCAGGTCCTCGTTGATGACATTGATGCCCATGGCGGCAATGGTGTCGCTGAGCTTATGCTGGACCAGGGGATCGGTATGGTAAGGCCGGCCTGCAAGGAGGATGGTGAGTTTTCCTTCCCGGCGGCTTTTTTCGAGGATTTCCTCGTTCTTTTCCTGGATTTTCCGGCGGTACTCTTCCTGGGCCGTGAGGGCGCTGGCAATGGCCTTATCGGCCGTAAAGCGGTCAAAGCCAATATAGGAGAGGTATTTTCGGAGCTGCCTTTTGAGCAGTTTTTCATCCTGGAAATTGATGGGCGGCGCGTCGATGGGAATCTGTGTTTCCGTGACACTTTTGATGACGTCGGAGTAGCCCGAGACTACAGGGCAGTTATAGCTGTTGATCTGCCGCTTATCATCCTGCTGTTCATAGATGACATAGGGCATGAAGATTCGATTGACCCGCTTTTGGACGAGGTTCAGGATATGACCATGGACAAGTTTGGCAGGAAAACAGATGTTGTCGCTCATCACGTCATGGAGCCCCGTCTCATAAAGGTGCAGGGTGGACGGATCGGAAAGCTGGACCTTGAGGCCGCAGGACGTAAACAGGGCATGCCAGAAAGGATAGTCCTCGTACATATTGAGGGTCCGCGGCAGGCCGATGGTACGTTCCGCTTCTTCGTTGATGGGCCGGTTAAAGAGCAGGTCGTATTTATAGGTGTAGATATTCTCACCTGGGGTTACATCATCGCCATTATTGGTAAAGTATTTTTCGCACTTGTTGCCCGAATAATAGATGGATCCATTATCGAATTGATATTTCTTGATGAGACAGTTGTTTTCGCAGCCATGGCAGGTCAGCTGGGTATCCTTGAAAGAAGCGACATGGATCATATCATCCACGGTCGCCTGGCCATGGCCCTTGGTCTTGGCATATAGGGCGCAGCCATAGGCTCCCATGATTTCAGGAATGTTGCTGCGATGGACCTTGGTCCCCGTGAGGATTTCAAAGGCCCGGACAACGGCATCGTTTTTCATGGTGCCCCCTTGGAGCACAATCTCATTGCCCAGTTCCTGCGGGTTCTTCAGTTTAAGGACCTTATATAGGCAGTTCTTCACAACTGAATAGGCAAGACCGGCAGCAATGTCCGCACTGGTGACCCCTTCGCGGAGGCTTTGCTTGACCTTGGAGTTCATGAAGACTGTGCAGCGCGTTCCCAAATCGCAAGGGTGCTGGGCCTTGCAGGCAAGGTCTGCAAATTCACTGACGCTGTAGTTGAGGCCTTTGGCAAAAGTCTGGAGAAAGGTTCCGCAGCCGGAGGAACAGGATTCATTCAGTTCCATGCGGTTCAGTACGCCGTGATCGATAAAGATGGCCTTCATGTCCTGACCGCCAATGTCGAGGATAAAGGAAACCTTGTCGTTGATTTTTTTTGCTGCCAAATAGTGAGCAATGGTTTCGATGATGCCCGTATTGAGGCTGAAGGCCGCCTTGATAAGGTCTTCGCCATAGCCTGTAGAGCAGCTTCCCATGATCCGGGGATTGGCTCCCACGGCCAGGCATTTCGTATAAAAATCGGCAAAAGCCTCACGCACCGCGCCTACAGGGTTGCCGTTATTGGGACCGTAGTGGGTGTAAAGGATGCGGTCTTCTTCGTCGGTCACGACAAGTTTCGTCGTTGTCGAACCGGAGTCGATGCCGACAAAGACCTTGTCCGTATCTTTGGTAAGGGGCGAGAGGACAATGTGGTCCGCTTCCTTTTCCTTTTTCCAGTCCATATATTCTTTTTCGTCATGGAAGATGGGCGGCACCGTATCGGTGACGCGGACGGCATCTTTAGGGGCAGAAGCAATCCGGTCGCGGAGTTTCTGCAGGCTCGTTGACGGAGCATCTTCTGCACTGAGGGCGGTCCCATAAGCAGGGATAAGGTTTGCCTTGTCAGGAACAATGAACTCCACATAGGGAACCTGGAGTGCGTCCATCAGGGCTTTGCGGAGGCTCGGCATGAAGGTGAGCGGTCCGCCGCACAGAAGAATCTTCGGCTTGATTGTGCAGCCATGGGAGAGGGTCGTAATGACCTGTACAGCGACGGCGTGATAGATCGACGCTGCAATGTCCTCACGGCTTACGCCTTTGCTGAGGAGGTTTTGGATATCCGTCTTGGCAAAAACGCCGCAGCGGGAAGCAATATAGTGAACGTGTTCTGCCTTTTCGGCAAGCTCGTTCAGTTTGTCAATGGGCACGTCAAGGAGTACGGCCATTTGATCAAGAAAAGCCCCCGTCCCGCCGGCACAGTTCCCGTTCATGCGCAGATCACATGTGCCATCGGGTTTAATGTAGACAATCTTGGCATCTTCCCCACCAATATCGATGAGGGTAGCCACTTCGGGGTATTTTTCCTTGACAAATTTGGTCGCGGCGATGACTTCCTGCTCGAAGGCAAGCTTGAATTTTTCCGCAATCCCCATGCCAACGGAGCCCGTCACCTTGATCTTGACGGCCGCATCCCCGATGGCTGCGGTAAGTTCGGACAGCTCTTCCTTGAGGACCCCCATGATATTGGCTTGGTGCCTCTTGTAGCGGGAGAAAACAACTTGTTTGCTGCCATCCAGAACGACCATTTTAGCAGTGGTGGAACCAATGTCCAACCCTACTTGATAAGTACTCATGATACACCTCTAAAATATTAGGTCTTAACAGCTAATTATACCATATTTCCATACACTGGGATGATGGAATTCCCCTGTTGGTATGTGTCAACATTTTCTCGGGAGACCCATATAAGATTGTGTTGCAGCTTAAT
>UPXT01000075.1 GCA_900538365.1 uncultured Acidaminococcus sp.
CACAAGGGTTCGCTATGGATTTTTAAGTGTTCAACTTAATTATACAATCCGCCCTCAATGTAACTCATTTTACTTTCATTGCTTTTTGGCGATGGATGTGCTATGATGAAATTCACATAAACCCTGGGGATGTACTGGTTTCGACGGGGGTAGATGTTGTGTGATAAGCGAGCTGGGATTCCATCAACCCCATAAAACGGTGGAAACGCGTTATAAACGCAGAAGATTCTTACGCTTTAGCAGCTTAATTGCTAACGTTCCTTTTCTTCATTCCTGCTGAAGGAAAGTGAACGACACTTGCAGGATACCACAGGGCCAATTCTCGGAGGTCGCGTGGGAAACCCATCGAGATAGGGACTGATTAGCCCGCCAATAGGCGATGATGCCCCGAAATAAAATATGTTGGATGCGCTCGGAGAAAGTTGCATGGCAATGCTTTCGGACAGGGGTTCGACTCCCCTCATCTCCACCAATTGAAAACAAGCCACGCCATGGGCACTTGGCCGCACCGTATGGAACATAGAATCCATGCGGTGCTTTTTAGGTGTACCGCTTGGCTCCGACAGATAAAGGGCCTTTAAAAAGACATGGCTTACTATCGCCTTTGTCTTAAAAGTGCTATGATAGACCTAAGAGATGATTTTGAAAGGAGCCTTGATTATGGAAATCAAACGAATCGGCATTGCCGGCGCTGGTACGATGGGCTATTCCATGGCGGATATCTTTGCTTCCTATGGTTTTGATGTGACCCTTTGGAACCATAGAAAGCCTACGCTTGAGCGGGCAAAGACCCTCATCAGTGAAACTAGCCGCGAAAAGATCCACTATACGACCAATTTGGAGGACATTGCCCATCTCGATATTGTCATTGAAAACGTGACGGAAGATATGGGCATTAAAGAGGGATTCTATGAATCTTTCTGCAAGATTGCTGATGCGGATATGATTCTTGCAACGAATACTTCCGGTCTTTCTATCAATGCTCTGGCCCAATTTGTGACGCACAGGGAACGCTTTCTAGGGATGCATTGGTTCAATCCGCCGACGCTCATTCTCCTTATTGAAATCATTAAAAATGACGAAACCCGCCAAGAAGTGGCTGAGGCCGTTCGGGATCTTGCCCGCACTATTGGGAAGAAGCCGGTCATTGTCAATAAGGATGTCCTGGGCTTTGCGGCAAACCGCATCCAGCTCGCTGTCGTGCGGGAAGCCCTGTCTCTGGTGGAAAAAGGTGTCGTTTCTGCTGAAGATATCGACGCTGTTATGAAATATGGGCTTGCTTTCCGCTGGGCCTGCATTGGGCCGCTCGAAACCATGGACTTTGGTGGGCTCGACACGTTCTACCATGTATCGAGTTATCTCATGAAGGACCTTGATGACAGCCATGAGATCCCCACTCTTTTAAAGGAACATTATGAAAAGGGTGAACTAGGTGTGAAGACCAAGAAAGGCTTCTACGACTACTCGAATGGGAAAGATAAGGAAGCAACCGAAAGACGGAACGATAAACTCTTGAAAGTCTTCGACGCCCTTTATAAAAAAGCATAGTCCTATCAAAAAAGCTCCTCCAAAGCGCAGGTCATGCGTTTTAGAGGGGCTTTTGTCCATGATGAAGCTGATTATCTAGGAGTTAGGAACGCGATTTTACATGAAGAGGAACTGTCTCTTCTCTTTCTCCCATTTCCTCGTCCTTTCCGACGCAGTAGGAGGCGTAGAGGGACCCAGATACGTTATGCCACACGGAGAAGATGGCGCCGGCAATGCCGCCAGCTGCCGTAAAGTACATGAGGGCAAGGGCTGAGGCGAGACCGGAATTCTGCATGCCTACTTCGATGGTCATGGCACGCACTTTTTGCGGCGTCATGCCAAAGCGGCGCGCTGCAAGGTGGCCCAAGGCCATGCCGCCAAGGTTATGCAAAATGACAGCAACAAGGATCACGAGGCCGTGGTCCAAGATGGTCCGCCCTGAAAGTGAGACGACGCAAAGGACCGTCACCATAATGACAAAGGAGGAGAACATGGGCATGAAGCGGGAAAAGCGGGATACAGTGCGGGGAAAGAAATAGTTGCTCGCAAGGCCCAAAATGAGGGGGAGGAGCACCATCTTGACGATGGAAAACATCATGGAAGAAAGGCTGATTTCAATCCACGTTCCAGCAATCAGATAGATGAGAAGGGGCGTGATGAAAGGGGCCAGGATGGTGTTTACCATGGTCATGGACACAGAAAGAGCTACATCGGCATGCGCGATGAAGGAGATGACGTTTGACGCAGTCCCACCAGGGCAGCAGCCTACAAGGACGACACCGATGGCAATTTCGGGAGGCAGGGCCAAGACCGTCACAAGGACATAGGCCAAAAGGGGCATGATGGTAAACTGCAGGATGGCCCCAACGGCAACAGAGCGTGGGTCCCGAAAGACATTTCGAAAGTCTTCGGCCTTAAGGCTCATGCCCATGCCAAACATGATGATTCCCAAAAGGGTGGGGATAAAGCGAGCGTAAGGCTTCATGGCCGCGGGGAAGAGAATCCCTAAAAAACCTGCAATCATGACGCCGACGGCCATGTAACGTGTGGACCAATGGATGAGCTTATCGAGCATCAGTCAGCCACCTCCCGTTCTTTTTCCGTCCCGCGGCTTTTGAGCGGCTGATTTCCTTCGCCGAGCATGACGACCTTGGGCGTAAAAAGGCGGGCTTCTTTTTCGTCCATTTGGGCATAGGCGATGATGATGACAATGTCTCCAATCTGGGCGTAACGGGCGGCTGCACCATTAAGGCAAACAACGCCGCTGCCGCGTTTTCCCGCAATCGTATAGGTTTCAATGCGGGCGCCGTTATTATTGTTGCAGATCTGGACGCGTTCGCCGGGAAGGATGCCTGCGGCGTCAAGCAGGTCGGCATCGATGGTGATGCTTCCCATGTAGTTCAGGTTTGCTTCTGTAACGGTGGCGCGATGGAGCTTTCCGTGCATCATGGTGTAGATCATGCTTCCACCCCCAAAATGACGTTATCAATAAGGCGCGTCGTGCCAAAGCGGACAGCAACGGCAAGGAGGACAGGCGTATGGAGCGTTTCTTCCACTTCAAAGAGGCCGGGCATGCCATACATTTCGACATAGTCGATGTCGCTCATGGGTTCTTCCTTGATTTCTTTCATCACAAGGCCAACGAGGGTTTTCTTGCTCCGCTCGCCTTTTCCGTAGGCTTCTTTGGCATGACGGAGGCTGCGGGAAAGGACAAGGGCAGCCTTACGCTCTTCGGGGCTTAGATACACGTTGCGAGAGCTTCTGGCAAGACCGTCTTCCTCGCGGACAATGGGCATGAGGCGCAGCGTTACATTCATGAAAAGATCGTCAACCATGCGCTGCAGGACCTGGGTCTGCTGAGCATCTTTGAGCCCGTAGTAGGCGCGGTCACATTGGGTGAGGTTAAAGAACTTGGCGCAGATCGTTGTCACGCCGCGAAAATGGATGGGCCGCGTCCTTCCGCAAAGGACCTTCGTAATGGGACCCGTGACTTCGACCCAGGTCATATCCTCGTGGGGATACATTTCGCTGGGGGCAGGCGCAAAGACGAGGTCGGCGCCTTCGCGTTCTGCAATCTTGCAGTCACTTTTCAAAGTCCTGGGATAAGCAGCGTAGTCTTCCGTCGGTCCAAACTGCGTAGGATTGACAAAGACGGTGACAATAACAAAATCGTTTTCCGCCCGTGCTGCCTTGATGAGGGAAGCGTGTCCTTCATGAAGGGCACCCATGGTGGTCACAAGACCGATGGATTTGCCTTCTTTCTTGACTCGGCTGACCTCATTTCTAAGTTCCTTTGTTGTGTGACAGATGTACATGGATGGATCACATTCCTTTCTGACTGGTGGAGCGTGGGGACAGGTTACAAAAAGGGAATGAAATGGTGAAAAAGTCCTGCCGGACAATACGAAAAATAGGAAGCAGCATACAAAAAAACCGTGTTCCCAAAGAAACACGGCAAAAAATTCCACAACAAAAAATGGAAAAACAGGTTTCCTTGGGAAGCAGCTTTTCGGAAGGAGCGTTTCATCATTCCAAACTTCTGCCTTAAGGGAAGACTTCCTTCCCTTTGAGCCCTTCGGGAAACAAGGCCGCCCTGCGGCTTTGCGACTCGCGGCACACACCTTCTAAAACGTGTCTGCACTCTCCCTATAAGATTTACCCAAATCTTCCTATTTTTCTATCCGGGGAGTACTGTACCACCGAGATGACAATTTGTCAAATCATTGTCAATATAGTTAACCAAAGTTATTTTTCCTTGAATAAGGCCAATATGATGTGGAGATTCCTTGCAAAAGTAAAAAAGAGAAGAAAGTTTTCAAAATAAAGACGGTAAAAATAAGGACCGAAAGAAATTCGTAGTCCTCTCACTAAGCGTAAAATGTTTCTCGGTAGGGAAAAATAGTCCTTGCAAAATAAAGGG
>UPXT01000076.1 GCA_900538365.1 uncultured Acidaminococcus sp.
TCTTTACCTACGTATGATTTGGAATCCCCCAAAAATACGTGAAGAACCCTTTTTTTATTCGGCGCTCAAATCGCGCCGATTGATGCAGCTATGTGTCATCATTGGCTTTTAAAATCGCCTAGGAATGATAAGAAACGTGATTTCGAAAAGACAATGGGCGCTGGCCTTCCGGTCTTTTGCCTTGCTTATTTGAGTAAAGATAAGGAGCGGGACACTGTTGGGGGCCAGCCTTACAGCTTCGATGAAAAAGGTGCTGCCGTGGCAGCACCTTTCATGGTTCTTTTTTAGTTATTTTGCCAGTCGTTCCCGTTCCTTTTTGGCAAGGTAGGGAAGGATGACGCCGATACCAAACAGTACGAGGGGAGTCAAGATATTAAGGGTAAATTGGAAGGTCCAAGCTGGCGAATAGGCTGCTACACCGCGAGGGAACATCCCCATGAAGCAGGCATAGGCCGTAAAGAAGAAGCACCAAGCACCGGCCATTTTTCCGACGGCCGCGCTTTTGACAAAATGATAGTCAGATTGGAAGCGGTCCTGATGTTTTTTGAGCATCATATAAGCATAAAAGACCCAAAGGTAACGCAGGGGCATGCAGACAGCATTTAGACGCATGAGCCAGTTGTAGAGGCTTGTCATATCGCCAATACCGAGAGCTGGCACGATGATGAGGATGCCCACAAGCAGTGCAGTCAATTGATAGCCTGTAACAGGAACCCCACGGCTGTTGATTTTGCGGAAGCGTTCAGGAACGAATTTTTCATCAACGTCAGCCAGAAGGATCTTGATGGGCGCGTCAATGGAAACAGCCAAGGTCGAAGCTTGTCCAATAAGGGTGCAGAGAGCAAAAATAACGACAAAGGTTTGACCGACGCCGTAGTATTCCCCCAATTTTGCAAAGCAGTAATAGGAGCCATTCATCATGAGGTCCTTGGGAACATTCTGGGGGTCAAACATGAGTCCCATGGCAAAGGTACCCAAAATTGCTGTGACACAGACCATGACGGTCATGAAAATCATGGAACGGGGATATTCACGGCTGGGGTCCTTGAGGTTATTGACATAGGGGGAAAGACGCTCGCAGCCGCCGACCGCAAAGACGAGGATGGCAAGGGTTGTCATATAGTCAAAGTCGAAGGCGGGCATGAGGGTTTCCATATCAAGACGATAGGTAAAAGTCTTTGCTTCTGTAATATAGGGAGCCGCGAGGGCCAACAGAATGTAAAGAAAGGACATGATGACTTTTGTTGACCCTGCCAGGGCGCCGATGTGCTTCAAGGAGCGGATGCCCCGAGAGGCATACCATAAAAAGAAGAAAAAGAGAATGAGGGCAATGGATTGAAGCATCAAGGGTGACATCATTTTTGTCAGCGAACCATTGCGAAAAATGGCCCAGCCCAAGGCGACGAGCATGCTTTGCGGTTTTTGCGCTAAGTAGGGCATGTGGCAGATCCAGTAAGTCCAGCCAGCAAAATAAGCCAATTTAGCGCTCGACGTGGACCGAATCCAAGAAGAGACGCCGCCTTGGCTGTCTTTGAAGGTGGAACCCATTTCACCGACCATGAGTGTGTAAGGAATGAAGTAGATGGTGAACATGATGATCCAACTGATAACGGCTTTGAGTCCCTGATTGGCGTAGCCATTGACGATGTTGCCAAAGCCCCAGACTGAGGAAAAGGTCATGAGACCCAGGGCTTGCCAGGTAAGGATCTTGTTCTTGCTGGATGTGGGTTGATTCATTGCGAATACCTCCTAGTGGAATGAGAGTGGAAATAGGTGAACCATATGAAATTACCATTATCTTAACAGAAAATTTTGCAAATTGCTACAAAAAAGTCAATTCTTGACCTTGGGGTTCCTTTCCCATTATAAAAATCGGTCCAACGGCCGTTCAACAGTGAGGGCGCTGCGGCAAGCGGTCCTCTTCTTCTTGTGACCTTTCATCTTAAAAGCAAGGAAGCTGGTAGGTTGGGGGGGAGGAAGGCGCCTCCTGCACCATGTAAATCAGTAAAGCCTATTGAGGAAACCCAATAAATCAAGTACACTGTAACAAGAGATATCGTACCAGAAGTCAATTCAATAACCAAAGGAGGAAATTTTCCATGAACCAAACCATCAAGTCCCTGCTTTCTTTTATCAAGACCAGTCCATCGCCCTATCATACAGTCCTTTCCAGCAAGGCCGTTCTTGAACAAGCGGGCTTTGCGGAACTTAAGGCAGAAAAGGACTGGAAGCTGAAACCCAATGGCAAATATTTTGTCACCGTCTTTGATTCCTGTCTCCTTGCGTTTAGGACGGGGAAGAAGGGCACGCGGGGCCTAAAGCTTGCGGCGGCCCATACGGATTTCCCCTCTTTTCGTCTGAAACCTGCCCCCGAAGTACGGACCCAGGGGTATGGTACGCTCAATATTGAAGGTTATGGCGGAATGATTGTGAGCACCTGGATGGATCGGCCCCTTTCCCTTGCTGGCAAGATTGTGACCCGGACCGAGGATCCCTTTCAGCCCAAGACCCATTTTGTCGATTTTGGACGGCCTCTTCTTACCATGGCCAGCCTTGCCATCCACATGAACCGTGAAGTGAATGATGGTTATAAATGGAACAAGCAAAAGGACATCCTGCCTCTGGCCGCACTCATCGGGGAAGACGAAAAAGAGGGTGCGTTCTTTGAAAAGTTCCTGGCAAAAGAGCTCGGTTGCAGTGAAAAGGATATCCTTTCCTTTGATCTTTCAACTTACCCGACAGAAGATGGCTGCACCTTTGGGTTACGTGATGACTTTGTGTCGTCTCCGCGTTTGGATAACCTCACAAGCTGCAAGGCCTGCCTTGAAGGTATCGTGAACGGCAAGGTGGAAAAGGGTATTGCTCTTATCGGCCTTTTTGACAATGAAGAGGTGGGGAGTACAACAAAGCAGGGGGCCAATTCCCTGGTCCTTCATAATACTCTGCACCGGATCTACCAAAACCTTGGTCTTACGGAAGAGGCGCTTTTTGAGGACCTGGCAAAGGGTTTCATGCTGAGCATCGATGTGGCCCATGCTTTCCATCCGAATTACAGCGATAAGTGTGATATCACAAATCGGCCTGTCCTTGGCCAGGGATTTGCTCTCAAACAGGCCTGCAGCCAGTCCTATGCTGGTGACGCGGAGGCAGTTGCCGTAATCAAGGGACTTTGTGACAGAAAAAATATTCCCTACCAGCTTTACGTCAACCGCAGTGACATCAAAGGTGGCAGTACACTTGGTTCCATGGCTTCTGCCATTACTCCAATCCGTACCATGGACCTTGGTGTGGCGCTCCTTGCCATGCATTCGGCCCGTGAAACAATGGGCGCCAGCGATCAGAAGGCATTGGAAGATTTAGTCACGGAATTTTTTGCATAAGAAAGGAGAGCGGCGGCCATGGTCGTTTGGATCATCGATGAGGAATGGACTGCGTACGATGTGGAAATATCCCTTCTTACGAAGGCCTTTCCCGGCGTCACTTTCCGCCGCTCTTCCTATGCTTTTTGGCATGACCTTGAAAAATTTGGCGGCACTGTGGATGGCCTCATTGCCCAGGTGAATGTCCCCCTCGGTGACGAGATCTTCATCAAAATGCCCCGTCTTAAAGCCATTTCCCTCTATGGAACAGGCTGCGAAGCTGTGGACCTTGAAGCTGCCCAAAAGCGCGGCATCGCCGTGCGCAATGTGGCCGGATACGCGTCTGAGGATATTGCGGAATATGTCATCATGGGCATCCTTTTTCTCGTGCGTCGCATGCCTTTACTCCTCAAGCGCGGCGAAAACTCCCCGTGGGGCGTGCGAGCCATTCCCGTCCTGCCGCACCGTCTTTCATCTTATTTTCATCTAAATGCGGGCTGGATACTCCGACCTCTTAGGTCGGGGAGGAAGCCCGC
>UPXT01000077.1 GCA_900538365.1 uncultured Acidaminococcus sp.
AAGGATCATTTCTCAAGCAAGGATGGCAAGTAACTGCATTGAATCGGCGCGATTTATGCGCTGACTAAAATAACTTCTTCCCGTCACTGAAGGCATTGCCCACCGTCTCTTCGGCGACAAGGTACTTCATGCCTGCCATATCAAAGACAAGGGGCCGCAGTTTCTTCGGATCGATGTTTCCCTCTGTCAGGATACTTTCATCAGCACTGATGCCAACAATACGCCCTGTGAGGATTTCCGTTTCTTCATTATAGGAAAGGACTTCGCACTCGAGCGTCATGGGCAGCTCTTCAAAATACGGAGCGTTGACGTGATGGGCCTTTTTTGCATGGAAGCCGGCCTTTTCCACTTTCTGCGGTTCCTTGTTTCCGCTTACAAGGCCTACATAGTCACAGGCAGCAAGCTGCTCCACGGTTCCCATGCTGACAGTAAAGGCTTTTGTCTCCAAAAGATTCTTAACCGTCTTATGCCCTTTTGCGAGGGCAAACATCATTTGGTCCATTTCGTTATGGCAGCCCCAGGCTGCATTCATCGCATTGGGCGTCCCGTCCTTGTCATAGGTCCCAATGATAAAGACTGGCTGCGGAAGCGCAATAGGTTTAACGGCAAATTCTTTTCTCATACATATCCCTCCTAGTTGGCTGACTGTTTCTTGAAGCGCCGTATTTATTTGCAAGTGCACGCATTCATACTAGCACAAGCCTTTCCTTCCGTCAATCCAGCCATCTAAAAAGGCCCTGCGCATAAGCACAGAGCCCTTCACCGTCTTTTATTTTTTAGGAGCTGCTTTTTTCTGCAGCTTAAGTTCCCGAGACGCGATCTTGCTTTCCTTACTGCTCTTGATTGCATTGAGTTTCTGGGCAAGCTCAGCCGCGCTTGGATCGCCATTTACAGAGACCATGATGGGCTGGTTGCCCAAATATACGGTACTGCCTTGGGCAGAAGCGTCCTTGAGGTTTTGTTTATGCATGAAAGCAGCCGTAAGGTTGCCCATGACAAAATAGGCGCGTTCCTTGGCGGACATATCGCCATAGGCATGAGGCGCGACAAAATCCTTGCCCCCGACTTTGACCATGCCCTTATCCGCATCGACGGTCACATTGCCTCCGGACAGATCGGTCAGGCGCTTAGCATAGTTGTCACGGCGCTGCTGATGGGTCGGATGATCGGAGGGCGAAAAGATTTCACCGACAAAACTGGATTTATACGTCTTTGACCGGTCCATGACACGCTGCCACATGGCGGCTGTCGCACCCGGATTGTAATTGGAGCGAAGCAAATAAGTCAGCGCCAGGTTATCGGCTTCCCATTCATCACTTTTGCCAATCTGGACATTATCGATCTGGTTTACGAGGATATTAAGGGCCAAATCTGCCATCCCGCTTCCTGCGGCGCCGCTTAAGACGCCGGCGGCCACGGCCACCTGCATCTTTTTGCGCGTACTGGAGACCACATGGTTCTTCTGCCCATGCCCCATTTCATGAAGCAGGACAACGGCAATTTCATCAGGATTGCTCGTCATGGAATAAAGCCCCGTATTGACGCTCATAACATGACCCATACTGCAGAACGCATTGAAAGATGTGTCATTATTGATGAAATAAAGATACGGTTTTTGATGGATGGTAGGATCTACAGCCCCAATGGCGCTTGTAAGCTGCCCCATCATGTCCGTAAGCTGACCATTTAGATAACGATCGTAATTGACTCCATATTTTTCCTTGTATGATGAGAAAAGTTTCTGCCGCCCCTCTTCCGTATTATTATAATAATTGAGGGCCTTATCAACCTGTCCATAAACAGCAACGCCCTGTACCCCAGCAAGGATGGCACCTAACACATCGGCATGGGCCCTAGGCATGGGAAGGGCCGTAAAGGAAAGAACAAGCCCCATGACACCAGCTAGGGCCGCAGATGCCAGATGATTTTTCCAAACTGAACGCTCCATCATATCAACCTCCAGAAAAAGAATCATCTTACAAGAGTCACTTTTCCTTTATTGTAGCACAGGCACCGTACTTGGCATAGAAAAAAAAGAAGGATCACCCCCCTTTCCTCCGATAAAGCAGATAGAGAAAATAGGGCGAACCCAAAAGGGCAGTTATGATGCCTGTCCGGATTTCACTGCCGGGAAGGACCAGCCGCCCCATAAGATCGCAAAAAGTAAGGAATACAGACCCGCTCAGGGCGGCAAAAGGCAGGAGGCGATGATGATCGGCCCCGCTCAAAAAGCGACCCATGTGGGGAACGATGAGTCCAACAAAACCAATATTGCCGCCAAGACAAACAGCAAGGCTGGTCAAAAGGGCCGTCCAGAAAAGAATGAGCTTACGCCAAAATGCAACATCAAGTCCCAGGGCCGCTGCCTGCTCCCCACCGATAGATAAGAGGTTCAGCGGACGCCCCCAGATAAAGACACCGGGCAAAAGAACAAGAATCAGCCCTGCAAGAGGCCAGGCCTTGAGGGAAGCCGTACCAAGACTCCCCAAAGTCCAAAAGAAGTACTGCTGCATGATGGTCGCCGGCGCAAAGCTAAGGAGTCCCGACACAAGGGCCGCACAAAAAAAACTCACCGCTACACCGCCCAAAAGAAGATGCGTGACAGAAGCCTTAAAGGAGCGGCGCCCTAAGAGGGCGACAAAAAAAGAAACCAAAACCGCACCCGTAAAAGCCCCCAATGGAACCATGAGCGGTGACAGGACGGCTAAGTTCAGGATAAGGATAAGCACAGCGCCCAAGGAAGCACCGCTCGAAATACCTAAAAGTCCAGGGTCTGCAAGTGGGTTGCCAAAAACGCCCTGAAGCGCGGCTCCGCTTGCTGCTAGGGCCGCTCCAACGGCAGCGCCATAACAAAAGCGAGGCAGACGAATAACGATAAGGACCGTCTTTTCTTCGTCCGTGAGTGTCCCCATGAAAAGATGCTGGACATTGACGGGAATCAGGCCCGTAAAAAGGCTGCCCCCAAAAATCAGCAAAAGCAGTATGAAAAGGACCGCATAAGCCCTTCCCAGCCCTTTTTCCCGCACCGTGCCCTCCTCCTTTACAAGACAAAAAAAGACGCTCCCAAGGAGCGTCTCAACTGCAGCAGAAGCTGCCTTGTTCCAAATTGGTAGCGCCAACGAGAATCGAACTCGTGATTTTGCCTTGAGAGGGCAACGTCTTAGCCGCTTGACCATGGCGCCATGACTAGCAAATTTGTTAGTACCTTGTAAGTATAGGCGGTTTTTTTCTAATTGTCAAGGAAAATCGCCGTCTAGCAGAGAAAGGGGAAAAGAAGAGGGCCTGTTTGGATCCGCGCCTTCGTGGTTTTTCTCTCAACTCACCCCTCATAAACTCACAGCGCCTTTACATCATCCCCAATTCCATTCTTTTCCCTTCGTTTGTTTTCTCCCATTTGTTTTTTGTAAATTCGGTTCAAAAGGGTCCTAGTACGAGGAACTCTCGGCCCCAGGAACGAGTCGGACCTGAGACGCCAGCAATCTGCTAGCGCAGCGACGCGGGAGCTGCTGCGCAAAGGAAAAAAGCTGCAGGCTGACGACGTCATGCAACGAATGTCCCGTTTCAGTCTT
>UPXT01000078.1 GCA_900538365.1 uncultured Acidaminococcus sp.
ATTAAGCTGCAACACAATCTTATAGGGGTCTCCCGAGAAAATGTTGACACATACGCAAATTCTTTTTCATTGCCTCTTTTCCCTCAACCGATATATACTATATAAGAAAAGGAAGCTGCGTTCGAAAGGAGGCCCGGTCATGATCCTCAATACAGGTAACCGTACGGATATTCCCGCTTTTTATACCCCTTGGTTCATGAACCGAGTAAAAAGTGGTGAAGTCCTTGTCCGCAGTCCTTATGCGGAAAACCAGGTCGTGCGCTATCGTCTTGATCCCAGCGTCGTTGACCTCATCGTTTTTTGTACGAAGAACCCCTATCCCATCCTGCCCCATCTCAAATTGCTGAGTGCCTTCGATACCTTTTGGCATGTGACGATTACGCCCTATGGCAGGGACATCGAACCTAACGTGCCTGACAAAAGGGACATCCTTTCAGCGTTCCAGTACCTATCCCATCAGGTGGGCGCAAACCGTGTCGTCTGGCGCTATGACCCCATCCTCATCAATCATACGTACACGACGGCATACCATATCGAAGCCTTTCGCTCCATGGCAGAGACGCTCCAAGGCTGCACGCACCAAGTGGTCATCAGTTTCATCGACCTTTATGAAAAGACTAAGCGCAATTTTCCCGAAGCCCGTCCCGTAAGCGCCCATGACCAGGTGCTCCTCGTCAATGCTTTTTCGGAGATTGCCAAAAAAACAGGGATTGCCATCCACCTGTGCTGTGAATCATCCATTTTGGAGCGGGACAATGTCGACGCGAACGGCTGCCTGTCGCAGGCCATCCTTGAAGAAGCTCTCGGCGAGAAGCTGTCTGTACCCCGCCGCAAAGCGCCGCGGGAAGGCTGTGCCTGTCTTCTTGGTGCCGATATTGGTGCCTACAACACTTGCTCCCATTTCTGCCGCTATTGCTACGCCAATTACGATGAAGCCCTGGTCAGAAAAAACTACCGGCGTCACGATCCCGCGTCAGCCCTGCTCATCGGGCATCTTGAACCGGAGGACATTGTCAAGGATGCCCAGCAAAAAAGCTGGAAGAGTCCTGAAATTTCATTATTTTAAGGAGGTTTACGCACATGCTTGAAGTTGGAACAAAAGCCCCTGATTTTACCCTGCAGAACCAAGAAGGAAAAGAAGTCTCCCTGTCAGACTTCAAAGGCAAGAAAGTCATCCTCTACTTCTATCCAAAAGACTTGACGAGCGGCTGCACGAAACAGGCATGCGGTTTTGCTGAACGCTACCCCCTCATTACGGAAAAAGGCGCTATTGTCCTCGGAATCAGTAAGGACAGCGTCAAAAAACACGAGGAATTTGTATCGACCTATGCTCTTCCCTTTACGCTTCTTTCCGATCCGGACCATAAAGTTCAGGAACTTTATGACGTATGGAAGGAAAAGAGCCTCTACGGCCGGAAATACATGGGCACGGAACGCTCCACCTATCTCATTGATGAAGAAGGCACCATCGTAAAGGCGCTCCAAAAAGTGCAACCGGCCAAGAATCCCGAGCAAATGGTGAAGGCCCTCCTATAGTTTTTGCTTGGAGCACCATGGCCCCAATTGGAATGCATCCCAAAGGAGCAGCATCAAGCCTCCTGCAGGAAGGCCTTGAATTGATTCTTCGTTGACACGGTTCTGATGCCTGTGCAGCATCAAGTGGCCTTTGGTCCCCCGCCTTAGTAAGGAGGAAGGGTTTTCGCCGTCTCCAAGTTAGAATATCACAATGTAAGCCCTAACCGGAATGAATCGAAAGTTCCGTTTAGGGCTCTTTGTTTTTATTTGCCTTCAGCACGGGGCTGTTTTTAAAATAGGGGCAAAACCATAAGGTAGGCACCAAGACGGATTTTGGCACGCATCCTGATTGGGGCCTTTTATTCGCTCTCTATTTTTTGTTTTGAAGGGTTGTCTGCCAAAAGAGACTGTGAAGGGTACATTTCATTCTCTTCACAGTCTCTTTTACATGCTTTACTCAGAAGCTTCAAGAAATTTCGCTCGGGCTTCTGCCACAGCGACGATATGCTCAGAAACGGTAGTGCAGCAGCCGCCAACGGCACGGGCGCCAGCTTCCATATACATCCGGGCATAGTCCTTGAAGGAATGGCCGTCGCCTTTTCCATTCCAGGTCTTAGTAACGGGATCGTATGTTTCCCCACTGTTAGGGTACACGGCAATCGGAAGCTCCGTTTCTTTTCGCAGCTCCTTGATGAGGCTTTCAAGGTATTCGGGTTTCGTGCAGTTGACACCTATAGCCCGGAGATGGGAAGCCCCTTCACGGAACGCTTTGGCGCAGTCCCGAATCAGGTCGCCCTCGTTGATATGAAGCCCATCCTTACAGGAGAAACTAATCCAATAATCAGCGCCAATCCGTTCTGCAATCCCGGCTTCAATCTTTGCTTCCGTAAGGGAAGGCTGAGTCTCGAAAAGAAGAACATCCGCACCGGCCTGCCAAAGCAGTTCCGCCCGTCTTTCGTGAAACTCCCGCAGGGCCTCTTCAGATATCTTGTAATGGCCTTTGTATTCCGATCCATCAGCCAGATAGGCGCCATAAGGCCCGATACCCGCAAGACACATCGGATAGACCCGTCCTGCCGCCTTGCCTTCTTTTTCCCACCATTCGTCACGGGCTTCCTGGAAGACCTTGACCGAACGGACGATGAGCTCCTCAGCCTCTTTTTCCGCTAGGCCATTTGCCATGAGTCCAGGAATAGTGGCTTGATAACTGCAGGTAATGCCCGCGTCCGCGCCGGCACGGAAGTAATCCAGGTGGACTTTTTTTACTAATTCGGGCTGCTCCAAGAGAACGCGTGCCGTCCACAGGGAGTTGTTGAGATTGGCGCCTAGGCGCTCCAGGGCCGTTCCCATGGATCCGTCAATGACGCAGATTTGATTTTTTTCAAGAATTTTTTCAAGGGTTTGTCTCATCTTTTCTTACTGGTTGATTGCAATAGCAAATAGGACACTAGACAAAAAGTTTATGAGGACGTTTT
>UPXT01000079.1 GCA_900538365.1 uncultured Acidaminococcus sp.
GCTATTGAGTGTGTTTCTTGATTATAGTTGTTCAAATTCAACTTGCAATTTACCGTCCAGGAAAATCGGGAAAATGGATATCAAAACAAAAAGGCAGGCGGTCTCAGTGGGCTGCCTGCCTTTCTGTTTTTTTAGGAAAATAAAAAAGCAAGGCGTTCATAGCGTTTTTTCTTTAGGACTTCTGCTTCTTCCCTTGTCATCGAAAGCCCGCTGCATCAGCTGGCAACTCATCTATTCCGGCAGGGAAAGGGCTTTTTCCTTGAGCGCGGCCCCTTCTTCCGTCAATAGGACAACCATCACCTGCTTGTCCAGCTTGCTGCGCTGACGCGCAGCATAGCCCAGGCGCTCCAAGGCCTTAGGAACCAGCGTGAGGGTTCTCAAATCAAGATAGAGGCGGTCCCCAGGTCTTTTACGGCTATTTCGTGCTCTTTCTAGAGAACCACCATGGCAATCGGCAGCGAAGAAGCCTTTCATTCCGGAGCCGATGCTGTCTTGAAAGGGGCTTATCCCAAAGACTTTTGGCGTCTTGTAAGAAGCCTGCAAAAAGTCGAAGCCGCCGGCGAAGAAAAGGCCAAAGCCATCTCTTCTGAGTCCGAGGTACCGGTTTATCAGAAGCTGCTGCTGAAATGAATGTTTTGCCCGTCAGGAAGGGGACCATGGATCTTTCCTAGAGGCGCTCATCGATCGGTTTGCACCGGAAGAAGCGCCCGTGGAAGGAAAGAAAGTCTACCGCTGCCCCGTGTGCGGCTAGGCGTATGTCGGGGACCTTAACAGCAAACCCGATGACTATGTCTGCCCGCTCTGTAACAAGCTCCATAAAAGTCTTTGTCTTTAAAAATAAAAAAAGTCAATCGCTGGGATCCGGCAGCTAAAAAAGGCTGCAAAGCAATGAAATCCACAAGGCTTTGCAGCCTTGTGTTTTTTGCCTCAGGGCAGCAGACGCACCGAGTCCTAAGGTAAAAATGAAGGCGGTTCTTTCAGGAGGTATCCCTATCTTTCCAAGGTCAGCCGCTTGCGGAAAACAGTCCAAACTAAAGGACCCTGACCCGCACCTGCGCTTAGGTTCGGGTCAGGGCTTATTTGTTGTCTGATGCCTTAGCGGTTTTACCGCACAACCGCCCTCGCTTAACTTACTTTCAGGGTCGGATCTTGCCGCTCGAGACCCACTACATGCGCCCGGCACGCACTCAAATCAACCATGAGGGAAGCTAGGCGCAGGCCTCTTTCAAGGTCGGTCGTAAAGCAGATTTCCGTAGTCCCAGTGCCGGTTTTGGACAAAAGATCCCGCTCGCAAAGGTCATACCGGCATTTTTTGGCGGTGACTTCTGCCGGATCAAGAACGGTGACGGCAGGTCCCATAGCCGCTTCGATTTCTTTTTTGAGGAAGGGGTAATGGGTGCAGCTCAGCATCACCGTATCGACGTCATGGCTCTTTAAGATATCCGTATATTCCTTGATGGCGTCTTTTAGTTCAGCCGTCCCAAATTGTTCGTGCTCGATGAGGGGAACCAGGCGGGGGCAGCCGACACCAAAGACTTGATACTCTGGATGGGCGGCTTCGATTTCCTTTTTGTGGGCTCCCGTACTGATCGTAAAATCCGTGGCCATGATGCCGATGCGCCCTGTTTTGGTGACAGAAGGGATCATCTTGCTGCCCTTGGCCATGCCGATGACCTCAAAATCATGGCCATTGCGGATGGTTTCTTCCCCCAGGACCGTAATCGTATTGCATGCTGCAACAAGGGCCTTGATATTGCGATAGGACAGGTAGTCGGTCATTTGATTGACGAGGCGAATGATGTCCTCACGGGACCGGTTGCCATAGGGCGTATTGAGCGTATCGCCCAAAAAGATGAAATGTTCATGGGGCATGAGCTCCTGCAGGCGGCGCAGGACCGTCAGTCCGCCAACTCCGGAATCAATGACGCCAATCGGCTGCTGTTTATTCATGATGTTCCTCCTCGGCAATTAAATAAAAAAAGGCCTGAAAGGGCGGGACGCCGCGATTCAGGCCTTACTTACGGACGGATGGCAGGGAAACTGCTTCCACATAACTAAGGAATGATGAAGTTTTTCACTACTGATGTAACTGTACCATAGATTTTTCAGAAAAGCAAGATATTTATTTGACACGCCTTTTCCTCAGGTGTAGGATGAAGGTATAAAGCCGCATAGTCCCATTTTTTGTACCAACAATCAAAAAACAACGGCCCTGAAAGGAACCCATCATGAAAACCTATCCACTAGATTCCGTCTTTGTGACCGGCGTGGCCCGGGTTTCCAAGGAAGATGCCATCAATGCCATGTACGGCACTTTTACCTTGAGCCTCGTCGTGGACGTGAAGACGGGAACCATCATCAACTGCAGCGCCAATATGATCATGAGCGATACCATTGATTTCCTGCGCCAGATCATTGAAGGCAAGAACCTTGTGACCGATACGGAGCTCATTACGGATGTGCTCAAAAAGCGCTTTCTGGCTCTGTCCCAAAAGGCCGTCGTGGCAGCCTTGAAGGACGCACAGAATCGCTTCCTCATGGCCTATCCCAGGAACTGACCCACCTGCGGCCAATGGGGGAGCGGCGCGGGTCATGCTATTTTTTGGTTCTTCACGGAAATTTGTGGGGTCATGGACAAATAAATATTGAAAAA